>CALGEM010000167.1 GCA_937881505.1 uncultured euryarchaeote | reverse complement strand
AGTCAGCATCGGCGTCGATGATGCCGTCGTTATCCTCGTCCACCGAGTCATCGCCCAAACCGCAACGGTCGTAGGGGTCGGAGACCCCGTCGTCGTCGCTGTCGTCAACACAACCATCGCCGTTCTTGTCCCAACCCCATGCCTCCTCTTCGGGGCACGAATCGTTCCAATGCTCGATGTAATCCATACCAAGCAATGTTCGGTTGGTGAATGCTGGATGGTCAACAGGGTAATGTGTCGCTTTGAAAATGGCGTTTGCCGTCGTTCCTACACGGTTCCCTTCGGGAAGTGGTTCGCCTTGGACATAGCTGCCATTGGGTCCAACTGGGCCGATGTATTCCCAAACAATCTCACCGTCTCGGTTTACCTCGTACAGCGTTCCTTGGGTTCCATGGGTAACCAGGATGTTTCCGTTGGTCAAAGCCTGCGCACCGGAAATTGCACCGGAATACATGGCTTCGCCTTGGTCCCATGTCCATGAGGGTAAATTCGGGCCAAACGTGCCGTTGGCCTGGAGCACATAGGTGCCGTTGTCCGTAGGTGGGTGAATGATGTCCACCGACGAATAAGCGGGGTAGCGCCCGACTCCATTGTTGAACACGATGAGCCCACCTTCGTCAGGGTGTCCTGTTTCAATCCACTGCACGTCGTGCTGAGCGAAGAATTGCTGGTCACTGGAGAGGCCTTTGTGGTAAACTTGGGGGTTGCCCCAGCGATACAGAATATCACCGCCCTTCCCCGCATTTCCTCCCGTGTGCCCTGCGGCTTCTTCTGTGGTTGTGCTGTGGTCGATGATGTACACTTCGTTCATGCCTCTGCACGAGAGGGCGATTTGGTCTAGGGCGCTGTTGTAATCCAAGCCGTTGCAGTGCATCCAGTCAGCACGACCGGCTTGATTTCCCGTGGCACCGACATAATTGATGTTGAGCAGTTCGGGATGGTCGGCGACTACACCGTAGTTGTCTTTGGTTTCGTCGTAATCCTGGATTAAGTGGTCCCATGCGTACCAGCGCCAGACAATCTCTGCATCGTTTGAACCAACGGGCTTGACTTCGATGATGTGATCGGGCCAGACGTTGTTTTCTCCACCGGGCGAATCACTCGCTATCGCAGGGTTTCGTCCAGCTTGGAGGGCTTCTTCCTCGGTTCGCTCTTCCCAGGCGATCATGAGGAGGTTACCGTTGGGCATGGGTTCGATGTCATGATGTGAGATGTGCAGTGTCGAGGAATATTCCCATGACCATTCCAAGGTACCATCCCATGCAATGCGTTCAACCTTACCTCCGGTTCCACCACCCGAAAAATTGCCAACGGCGGTTTGTGCAATGTTGGCGGTCCTCAACAAATCCCCGTCTGGAAGCAGGTAGGCCGAGAGGGCTGGCCGATGTTCTCCTGGAGAACTCCATTGGTGAAGTTCACGACCCTCGTGGTCAATGAGGTATGTCGTGTTCGAAGGAATGGGAGAGAAGAGCGTGTACCCCAAGGAGGCTTCATCGTTGCAATAAATGAGGCCCATGGTCCAATTCTGGCGGTCAGCACTGCAGGTGGGTGTTGGCCAGGGTTCGGTATCGTCTAGCACTGCTTGCGTGACCGGTATTGCGGAGAGGAAGAGCATGCTTGTGCAGACAAATGCCCACAGCCACCGCTGGAGGTTCATGCGGCACCGTTCTCCGTTGCAAGTTCCAAGGCTTCGTTGATGGTGGAGAGGCGTTGTTCCTCTGCTGATTGGCCCGAATAGACCTCAAATTTGGCTTGGCCTTTGACGGTGGCCACACCGAAATCGGATGCGAGAACCACCTTGCCATCGATGAGGTCGTCAAGGTCAAGACGAAAGTGCAACACGTTTTGGTCGTCGGTTCGCTGCTCAATATCTTGGAGGAGGGCTTGGATGTTGTTCCCTCCTAAGCGTGCAAAGGAA
The DNA here is from genome assembly GCA_937881505.1 of uncultured euryarchaeote. Lineage (GTDB taxonomy): Archaea > Thermoplasmatota > Poseidoniia > Poseidoniales > Poseidoniaceae > Poseidonia. The sequence goes on along the minus strand of CALGEM010000167.1, from coordinate 6,991 downwards.
CGCATGGCCTTTCGCTTGTTTGATGTGGTGGCTGAAACCAATGTCAACTCGGGGCCGTGGTAGGACGAACTTTTGTCCGTCTTTACGGCCTCAGCGTCGCCAATCAGCCAGGTAAGCGCGTCAATCAGCACGTCGACATCGGACACGGCACTGCCTGTTGCCCTCCACGTGATGTGATGAAGTCCCACGGATGGACCGTGGAGGGCATGGGTCATGAGGTTGCCGAATCTGCGACACTCGCCCTCATATGCTCATGAGGCTTCTTCAAATAGGGGAGGTTTGTCGGCAACCTGCAAGTGGGGTAGCCCCCGCAAGACACACCGAGTGGATCGACATGGCGAAGAAAATCAGTGCAAAGGCACGCGCAGCAGCGCGTAAACAGCGTGACAAGTGGAAGATGAAGCGATGGTACACCATCCGAGCACCTCGTCATCCATGGGATTTCAAGCGAATTGGAGAAACAATCGGTGAGTCTGATGAACACATCATCGGCCGTGTCTACGAGATGACACAGCAAGAATTTGATGGAAACTTTTCCAAGATGCATGTGGTCATGCGATTCCGTGTCACCGAATGTGTTGGTCAAGACGCTTTGACCACCTTCATCGGACACCACCACCAAACCGACCACACCCGCCGGCAAATTCGCCGCTACCGTGGGAAGGTTGACGATGTGGTCGATGTGGTCACCACCGACGGTTACCTCGTTCGAATGAAGCCCCTCATTATCACACAACAGCGCGTTCAAACTTCAGTGAAGCAAGACATGCGAACTCGAACCCGAGACCTCATCATCGCTTTTGCTGCCAAGAACACCTACGCAGACATGCAACGTGCTTTGCTCGATGGCAAACTTGAGGACGAGATTGAAAAGGCTGTGAAGTCCATTTACCCCGTTCGTTCAGTCGCTATCCGAAAGAGCCAGTTGCTCCAGGAAGGTGTGGTCGCTTCTGACGGCCCAACCCTTGACGAGATTCACGCTCAAGAAGAGCGCCAAGCCGCTGAAATGAAGGCCAAGAAGGCCGCAGCCCTCGCTGCAGCCATGGCTGAGGAAGCCGGCGAATCCGTTGACGACGATGAAGAAGATGAAGACCAGCCTGAAGTTGCTGAGGAAGCTCCTGCCGAGGAAGCCGCCGCTGAACCCGCTGAGGAAGAAGCCCCTGCTGAGGAAGCACCCGCTGCCTCCGATGATGTGGATTACAGTTCCATGACGGTTGCTGAACTCAAGGAATTGCTCAAGGCAGCTGGAAAACCAGTTTCAGGAAAGAAGGCTGACCTCATTGCTCGGCTCAACGAGTGAAGAATGACCTCGTTCGTCTTGGTTTGGCCGCAGGCTTGACAAATCAAAGGGCATGTGGGCAACCATGCGACTGGGTGTGATCGGTGGAACGGGTCTTGTCAACATGGACTTGACAACACGACTTGATGACCAACATGCCTCACTCATTCGTCAAGACGATGTTCGTGTGGAAACGCCGTTTGGGTCCGTCCCCCTGCGAACTTTTTCTCTTGAGGTCAATGGCAGGACATGTGAATTGATTTTCCTTCAACGCCACCACAACGCTTCGGGGCATGGATGTCCTCCTCACAAGATCAATCACCACGCGAACATGATGGCCATCAACGAGGCCAATGTTGACGCTGTTCTTTCCGTATGCTCGGTTGGTGCCATTGCCTCAACCTTTCCACCAGGAAAAGTGGCGTTGGCTGAGCAATACGTTGATTTCACCGGTGTAGAAACCACATTCCATGATGATGAGGCCGTGTTTACTTCTGTAACCGTGCCCTTTGATGCAGACATGAACACCAAAATCGAAGCCATCCTCCGTGCAGCTCAAGCCTACAGCGAGGGTGAACCGATGCGCTACACCTATTGGTTGACCCAAGGTCCACAATTTGAAACGGTGGCCGAAGTGAACGCCATCGAACGTTTGGGTGGGGACATGGTTGGCATGACCATGCCACGCGAAGCAAAGTTGGCGGCAGAATTGGACCTCCCCTACGCTGCCGTTTGCATCTCTTCAAACTGGGCGGCAGGGCGCGACCCAGCAGACGACGCCAAAGCCCTTGACCACCAAGCCGTCTCTGCCCAGGCCAACGACCGTTTGGACCCCGTTTGGGCATGCATCCTAGGCATGCTTGAGTGACACAAACATGATACACGGGCCGTTGGTATTTCTGTTCATGAACGGTCGCTCCGTTGAACAATGGATGAACCACGAGCCCCTCAACGAATGGGAAGAGATGATGAAAAAGGTCGCAGCCTTCCACGCCAAACACGACTTTGCGGGCCAAAACGGGCACGATATGGGCTACCGGCTTGCCCTGACCATCGAGGAGTTGGGAGAACTGGCGGCGGCGGTCACCAAAGGCAAACCTCTCGAGGAATGCGCCGAGGAAATGGCTGATGTACTGATTCTGTTGATGGGGCACAGTTTGGCCATGGAAATTGACCTGAAAGCAGCCTTTGAAAAGAAATATGCACGCATCATGAAGCGAGAGGCTCTGCAAGGTCGCCTCGGCGTTCGTGTGACAGAGTATCGACCCGAGTAAGCGAGTGCTTACACAATCCAGTGCTGGAAGGTCATGGGGTGGTCGTCTCGTTCACCTGCCGGAACCGTTCGTTCGGTCATGAGGTAGAAACCGACGGGCTCTATTTCTGGTGCGAAGGTATCGGCTCCTTCAACGACGGTGTGGATGATGGTCCGATGCACCTCTTTGGCGTGCTCGAGGAAGAGGGCGTAGATTTCTCCGCCCCCGATGATCATCACCTCCTCGGATTGAGAGAGCGACAGGACCTCATCAAAATCCATGGTTTCCACGTCATCGTCAAGCCCTTTCCGTGTCATAACGATGTTTCGACGCTGCGGGAGTGGCCGTCCAAGGCTCTCCCATGTTTTCCGGCCCATGACAACGGTTTTGCCCAGGGTGACTCGCTTGAAGTGTTGCAGGTCGGTGGATTGCCGCCAAGGTAAATCACCTTCCTTCCCAATAGCGCCGTGTTCATCACAAGCGAAAATCATGGACAGCATAGGCGATGCCTCAGACGGAAATGGGGGCTTTGATGTGAGGGTGGTGCTCGTACCCAATCACTTCAATATCTTCGTAGGTAAACTCGTCAATGTCTGTGATGCTCGGGTTGAGCTTGAGGGTTGGAAGCGGCAGCGGTTCTCGTGTGATTTGGAGCCTGGCTTGGTCGAGGTGGTTGTTGTAGAGGTGAGCGTCCCCGAGGGTGTGAACAAAAACGCCGGGTTTCAAGTCGCAGACTTGGGCCATCATGTGGGTGAGCAGCGCATAGGAGGCAATGTTGAACGGTACGCCGAGGAAGACATCGGCGCTTCGCTGGTAGAGCTGACAATTGAGACGACCATCGGCCACATGAAATTGGAAGAAGGCGTGGCACGGCATGAGGGCCATTTCATCAAGTTCACCTACGTTCCAGGCTGAGACGATGATTCGTCGGCTGTTCGGGTTCGTCTTGATGGCTTCAATGGCCTGCTGGACTTGGTCGATGATACGCCCGTCCTTGGCTTTCCATTTCCGCCATTGCTTGCCGTACACCGGGCCAAGATCTCCGTTTTCATCAGCCCACTCGTTCCAGATTCTCACGCCGTTTTCTTGGAGATAACGGACGTTGGTGTCGCCTTTGAGAAACCAAAGCAGTTCGTGAACAATGGACGGTAAATGCAGTTTTTTGGTGGTGACCATCGGGAAACCATCGGCCAAATCAAATCGCATTTGGTAGCCAAAAACGGATTTTGTCCCTGTGCCGGTACGGTCTCCTTTGTCCGCCCCTTCATTCAAGATGTGCCGCATCAAGTCCAAGTAAGCGTCCACGCCTCCACCCGTCCGAAGGCAGACAAGGAAGCACTTAGGCCTTCTTCACTCGGTTTGCACGTAGGTTGGCAGGAACAAGAGGTCACTTGGCGTGCTCGGGTTGGCCGCATAAGCAAGAATGTCTTCACGGTCGATGGCGTTAAACAATGCTTGCGTGTTGAGGCGGACATCTTCAATTTCCATGCCCTTGCACGTGTAACACCTCCGAGCGAAAGCGCACAGCATGTCGATGGCTGCTTGGGCGATACCCAATTCCATCGCCTCCCGTATGTCTTGAAGCTCTTCAATGTCTTCAGGCGTTAATTCGATGATGCCAAGTTTGTATCGTCGTGCAATGGCAAGCCTCCGGGCAGCGTGAGAGAACACCCGAAGCGTGGTGGGCGTGGATTGTTCTGGCCACTCGGCCTCCCCAAGAAGAACCAGAGAAACAAGTGCGTCAGCAATGGCGCATCCGGGGTAGTTCATGTCAAAAAGGATGCATACCTTGTCAACCGATCCAACGGTTCGGTTGCGTCCCGTTAGAATGTAGACCTCAAGGTGAGCGTCGCCGTCCACCAAATAGGATTCAACCGTTCGAATCACATCAATTCGAAGTTCATAGCCGTCGGTTGAGGTGGACAAGAGCGTGTTTCCTGAAACGGGGCAGTCCATTTCCTTCCATTGACTCGCATCCTTGACGATGGATTGGAGGAGTTCCAATCCTCGGAGTTCGGCCTCAATCATTTCATCGGGAGCGATGATGACATCCGTCTCGTTCAACACACCAAAGGACGTAGGATAGACCGCCACAGTAACCTTGTGCTGCGAGCCTATAAGAAGAATCAGGGGGCACCTGAAGCGGCGAGTGTCCCCATCAACTGGTCGGTGAACTGGCGGTACAATCGGGACAGTTCTGCTCTGATTTCATGTTCATCGGATTTTGCGAGTGCCAACAAGGTGGATGCGGTTTGATTTCCTCCCTGCTCGGAGGCAAGCCATTCCAACCAGGTCACTCCACGGGCAGCGTTTACGTTGAACCGCCGCCACAACCTTGGAAATTTGTGGTGCTGCGGCTGCATGACATCTCGCGTTCCCACCAGCGCCACCGGCACGACCACCGCTCGTGGATGGGCTGCTGCCAGTCGGGCAACACCTGTTTTTCCAGGGAGTAGAAAGGGCGCTTCTGTTCGCTTCGAACGAGTGCCTTCAGGGAAGATGCCAAGAGCGCACTCGTTGCTCAAAATACTTGCCGCACTGGCGAGTGCATCGCTCCCTCCTGCTTCTCTGTGGGTCTCAATCTGGCCAGTGGCTCGCATCACGAAACTCGTGAGCGGGTTGCTGAAATGGCCGTCTTTGGCGAGGTAGTGCGTTGTTCGTCGTGCAGCGGCGATGACGGCGATGGGGTCAACGTGAGACAGGTGGTTGGCGGCGAGGATGGTGGCACCGGTACGAGGAATGTGTTCTGCTCCACGGATCCGCCACCGAAGCAAAGGGCGTAGAAGAGGAGAGAGGAACATCCGGAGTGCAGCGTAAACAGGTGTGCGTGGAAGGGGTTGAGAACTTGGTTGAATCTCCCAGTGCGTTTGAAGGGTGAACCACGCTTCCTCAAGGTCCTGGTGGTCGCTCACGAAGGGTGTTGCACTGTCTTTTGTTTTCATGCTTGCTCCAACTTTTGCCTGCAAGCAGGTGTTTGAGCGAGATGACAGGCGGGCCAAGGACAACCGTGAAAGAGCATCGAAGAGAGCACCGCCTATGGGAACCCGTCCGCGGCTTGCTTTGCCGAGTTTTCTTGTGTTCCTCATCATCGCCGTTATCTCCCATCCTGTGGTTTTGGCACAAGCGGCTTGGGAGGAGGACGGTTGGCTACGCACCTCCCTCGCTCAGGAACGGCTTGACGCCGGTGATGAGTTTGGTTGCTACAGTATACCGGGATTGTCATGGCAAAACGACCCTGGGGCGGTTGCGCAAGCTTGCAAAACCTACATCGAAGAGCGAATCAATGCCAGCAAGTGGGGGCCATCTCCCTTGTCATCTTATTCACCATCAACCTTGACAATGGCTGACCATAGTAAGATTGCGAGCCAGGGATTCACGGTTCATGGGGACTTGACGGGACTGGAGGACTCTGCTTGGCACAATGCCTCTGATGTACCAACTGACCTCTGGGAGTGGTACAATCTTGGCCGACGTGGTGGCAGTTTGGAGAAGGGCATCGCCTCCCTAGAGACCCTGCAAACCGAAGTCGAAGCCGGAGGGCTGGTCAACATGTATTGGATTGGCAGGGTTAATGACGCCACGGTTCGCCATGATGGTGATGTCCTTGATTACCTCGACCAAACACCCGGCATCTGGCTGACAACATGGGGTGAGGTCTGGTCTTCATGGTCTGGGAAGCGATGCTATGAGTTCACGCATGTCATGAACGAGAACGAGAATGGTTCAGTGCTTACCTTCGAATCGTTGCTCACCGAAGCGTGTCAAGCGGTTTCAGAGCATCGGCCGTGGAATGTGCCTCTGACATGGATCATCGATGTTGAGGGCGTGGAGATTCGCTCAGTTTCTTCAAATGAGAGCGACTCAATGCTTCCTTCTATAGAGGGCGAAAAGAACACCATGGAAGGTTGGTGGCAGCAACCCGACGGCAGACTGGTGCTTTCTGTGGTTAACGGACACAAAGTCGACATCGCCTTGAACGGCTCAAACATTGAGCATGATGTTATCGCTCAAGCCGAATTTTTCAACAATCATTCTGCTGCAGTGACCGTTGCAGGCCACGAAACCACGGACCTGTTCAAGTGGTCAAAGCGATTTGTTGACGATACCGATGTTCGCTTTACGTGGCTGGTGCAACCACGTCCAGCCGATGGGCAAGACGCATGGATTCCATATGCGGTGGTCGGTATTGGCGTGTTCACCACCTTCCTCATGCTGGCCGTCTTGGGTCGGGAAGGTATCGGACCATGGTCTAAACTGGCGGGGCAAGAAACCCTTCATAACGAGGACCAGCCACCCCCCAAGAAGCGAAGCCTTGATGCCGACGAGGAAGCGTGAAGAGCACCAAGGGGAGAGAACATGGCCAACGACGACCTCGTTATTGACCCCTGGGGAAGTGCGCAATCCACGGATTACGACCGCATCATCGACCAATTCGGCTTGTCCTCAATGGAAGGTGTGG
>CALGEM010000166.1 GCA_937881505.1 uncultured euryarchaeote | reverse complement strand
GTTGTCAACTACGACATTCCAAGCGACATGGACTCGTTCATTCACCGCATTGGCCGCACGGGCCGCATCGGGCGCACGGGAGAGGCGTGGAGTTTGGTCTCCCGAGATGATGAGCCCCAATTGTCCAAAATCATGGCCACCTACGGCCTTGACATTCAGCCATCCGAAGCCCCAGAACTTCCAGAAGGCGTTGAGCGAGACCCCGTTCGTCGCCAGGAGGACTTCGGTGAAACGGCCGATGTGTTTGGCTACGTGACCGTCAAACTCTCACTGCGACCCGAAGACGCCGGTTCTACGCTAAACGTGGCCAACTGGTTCGTTGAACAGTTGCGCTGCGATGAATTGGCCATTGGCACCATCGCCTTCCGAGACGAGGCCACTTTCGTGAGTCTTCACAGCAGCAAAATCGGTACGGCCATGAAGGCTATCGAAAAGCGACCGTTCAACGGACAAACGATGACCGCTTCCATTGTGGAGTGATCACTCTTCCTCGCTTCGTCGCTTCCACGAACCTGATTTTTTCGAGTGGTGCGATTTTGTTTGAGGTTCTGCTTCGTTGTCTGCTTTGACCTCTCGACTCGGCCATGTTCCATCCTCAAGAGGGCGCTCAACAACGACCATGGTACCGACGCCCACCGTCAAGCTGAGGGCTGAAAGCGACCAAGCATAGCCGATGGCGTCGTCCCACCGCTGCTCAGCATCGGCACAGTCCGAAGAGAGTTGACTCGAAAATTCGCAGAAGGCAAGGGTATCCCTGGCATCAATGGCCTCTTGATTGGTTGAGATGTTGGTCATCGCCAACACAAAGAGCAGAAGCGCAGCACCGAGGAGGGCTTTGTGCTTGGTTTCCCAAAGGTGTCGGCGTTGAATTCGCCAAGGGGAGGGGTCTTCTTTGGTCGCCGCAAGGGTTCTGGCAGGGCCGCCAAATCGTAGGAACCAAACCAACCACATGCTGACGAGGACCACCAAAAAGCCCCACGTGTAAACGGTCTCGTGGAATTGCCACATGGGTGTCAAGCAGGCTTGCACGTTCGGTGTTTCAAGACAGGAATTCAAGGCGATGGGATAGAACACAACAAGACGAAGGATGTTCAGAATGTAGACGATTCCGCACATAACAGCGACGGCTTTCCACTTTTCTCGCTGGGGCACACCGTCGGTCATCATCACCAGCGTTGACAAGAAAATCATTTCGTGAACACCAGCGCACTCATCCGAAACATAGAGGCCAACGCTATCGTAAGGCCCGGGGAACGATGGGTGGAGCAGGTCAATACGTGTCAACCAGCCGTTGTGGTGGCTGATCACGGCGGTACCCTCACCGTAGATGAGGTTGGTGAGTTCGTTCCAAATCCATGCCTCCGTGACCTGAATGGGAGCGAGGGTATCGGAGGGGATGGTCAGAAACCAGTAGAAGGCCTCAACCAAAATCAGGGCAAGTGGAATGCGGCCATAGCGGAGGCCCAACTCCCCAACTTCCTGCCAAGACATGTCCCCTTCAGGACGTGCTGACCCGGTCGCCGCCATGGTTGGAGAGCCACCCCGCTGTTGAAAAGATGTCGCGGGCCAACGGTCGCAGGAAGACGGGTTCATGCTGGTCATGCATGTGTTCAAAACGGGCACCGGCTTGCGTTGCATCATGGGAGAGCAAGGCGAGGGCCATGGCATTACCCATCGGCTTGATGTTCTGGGGTTCAATTGCCCGGTTCCCGTCGCCAAAACGAGGGAGGCCCTCGAAGAACTCCTTGCAGGGAATGTGTTGGAGGTTCTCGCTGACGACCCCGAAACGCTGCACGATATGCCCCTGCTCATCGGACGAGGCCCTCACAATCTCTTGGAAGTGGCAAAGCAAGAAGGAGAGATACGCTTCATCATCGAGGTGAAATCATGAACATGGTCCGCAAAGATGACGTCCCAAGCATTGCCTTCCTTCCCACGGGCTTTGGAGACTTCCAAATTCAGGTCTTTCATGAAGAAACAACCGGATTTGACCACGTGGCGATCACCCTTGGCGACATGGAGGGCCCCGACCCTGTTTTGGTTCGGGTTCATTCCGAATGCCTGACAGGCGATGTTTTTTCCAGCACCCGATGTGACTGCGGCCCGCAACTCCATGCGGCACTGAACGCCATCGTT
>CALGEM010000165.1 GCA_937881505.1 uncultured euryarchaeote | reverse complement strand
GGCGCGGTTGAAGACAACTTTGCGTCCTTCACCAAGGACAGCGTCTGCGCTGATGCAGACTGTACGGAAGCCGAAGAGGACTGGGCCAGCTCCACCTCGCCTCGGGACTTCTACGGCTACTCCATCACCAACGTGGCTGATGTGATGGCCACCGGTGCTGCGCCGGTCTACGAGAAGGTCGGACCCGTCACCTACGACATCACCACCACCCGTACCATTCTCGACTACGATGCAACTGCAGGCGAACTGACCTACAACTCGGTCAAGTCCTTCGCCTGTTCCGCTGACACCGAGGTCTCCTGCGACACCGAGGTCAGCCAACTCAACATCGCCTTCCAAACTCAAGTCATCGGCGCCACCGGCACCGCCATCGCCGGCATCATGGACCTGACCAAGGTTGGTTTCGCTGTTCAAATGGTCCTCCAGGACATGAACACCACGCAGGCTGGAACCGCTACCGTTGGCGACCTTTGCATGGCTGACATGAATGCAGACGGTGCACTGGACACACAAATCCCCTGCCACATGTGGGCTAACGGTGGCCAAGCTGCAGTTGCACAGTCCACAACCGGTATGGGCATCAAGATGATGAACAACAATGACACTCTCAACACCACCATGGATTCGGGTGATGCATTTTCGGAAGGCAGCCTTGACAACGCCATGACGAACACATCTCATCCTGCTGACCCGAACTTCAACATCTCGCTGATGACGCCGCTCGGCTCCGTGGCCTTCATGGGTCTTGGCGCACCTGAGATGATGATCTCTGACGTGTTTGCCGACCCCTCCAACTCGACCGTGATGGCACGAGCCAACACCTATGGCTATGTCGCCATGAACGAGGAAGGGACCATGCCCGACTTCTACACGACCTTTGTTCGAGACTGGGTCATGTACGCAACTGTTGGGGCAAGTTTCCAGGCCTACGGCGGCGGCTCTGACGCAAATCTCACGAATAACGACGACCTTGCCATGCGACTCCACAACCTTGTCGGCGTCGACATGACCGGCGTGAACGCTGTTGGCCTCATGATCGACGGTCACATGACCGACACCCCCACC
>CALGEM010000164.1 GCA_937881505.1 uncultured euryarchaeote | reverse complement strand
CATGTACTTTCGCTCAATGCTCGTTTCAATGGAGGCGTTGACGCCTTTGGTGTCAATCTCGTAGGTGTAGTAGCCACCGTCCTCCATGGTCATCACCTTCTCTTGCGTGTCGCCTGCGGCGAGGACAAAGGATTCGGCGCTGAGGATGGCGTTCGTATCGTCTTTGAGCACGATGCGAAGCGTCGTCTCCTCTTCTACGGTGATTCGTAAATCAAAAGCGTCACCTTTCATCATGGACGCTCCGTTGGTGTACGGGGGGTCCTCCGCTCCGTGGTCGATAGGGGACACCCATGCGTGCATGAACAATCCGCCGAGGAGCAGGGTTAGGCCTGTGAGGATGAACACATCGCTCATCTTCATGGCCGGGGCCGTTCCACCTCCTCCCATGAACGCCCCTCTGAGCGGATGCACTTGATTCCTGCGGCTTCTTGGAATGAATACCTTTGGGGCCAGTGATGGTTTGCCTCACTTTTGTTTGCGCTTGGGCTTGGGTAATCCCATTCGTTGACGGACCAGGCGAATTTTCCCACTGGTGGTCAGACTCATGACCCCCCATGTCTCCAAGGCATTGTTGTCCTGCAAAAGATTCCGTAATTCGACCATGGCCTTGAGCGGTGCCCGAACAATCGCAAGCCCCCCATCGCCGTGCAGTCTCGCCAATTCCGGTTGCTCAGCCAACGCTGGGCGTTCGTGCTGAGGAAAGAAATCCATCAAACGCAGCGATGGTTCTGGCTCAATCGTTTGGCTGATTTGCAACAGAACTTGCTCCACCGCATCACGGTGTTGGTGGCGGGGGTGAACCAGCACCCCAATCCATCGGCGTTTCTCACGCAACGCCTTGGACAATCGCTTGGCCATGCACCATCGGGGGAGGCTCCTCTTCATGATGTTTGACTTTATGATGAGGGAATATCCTCAAAATGGGTCGCCTGCAGGAATCACCATGGAAGGCAACGCAGATGCTGAGACGGCTTCTTTGGAGCCGACAAAGCTTGAGCACCTTCAACAAGAAGATGCGTCGATACTGGCCTTGCTGCGCATCTTGCTCAGTGTGTCGACCTTACCCCATGTTGTGACGATCATCGTCCTCTCATCAGTCTTGCAATTCGCGACCGTGAATGGACTTGAAGCGATGAGTGCGATGGGCTTTGTCGCGTTGGCTGGCGGTTATTTCCTCACAGGCCTCTTGGCAGGCCGGCCAACGGTGGACCGATGGATACGGCTTACCGAACGGGAAGGGGATGAACGTTCGACCCTTTCGCGGCTGCTTGGTTCCTTTCGAATCTGTATCTTCCCGCTGGTGATGTCGGTTCTGGTGTTTGCTTCGTTGCTCGTCTTGTTCGGTGAGCAGGGAGTCGTAGCCGATTTAACCACGGTCCTGCCGTGGGCCCTTTCCTCGTGTTTTGTTGTGTGGGCCATCGTTCAGGGCCGAGGCTTCGGTCGCTGGTTGAGTTCAGTCTCAGCATCAAAACTACCGGGCTCTGATGCCCGTGACCCCGGTCTATCAAGTCGTTCAACCGTTGTCTCTTTTGCACTCCTCATGGGTCTGACCGTTGTCTTGCTCTATGGGTTTGAATCGTTTGCGGACTCCTCGACCGGCTTTGTTGGTGCCTTGCTTGGAAACTTCATCTTCCTCATCATTGTATCGGCCGTGTTTGCCCTGTCGTGGCGGCGGTCCCGAGGTGCACGGTTGCGGGCGTCTTCTCGTGAAGATTTCCACCGCTTTGGTGGCCGGTGGCTTTTCCTGAGTCAGTTGATGATTACTTGGCACCTGTTGACCGTTTGGAGGCACCAGTTCATCACGCCGAATACGGCCGTCCTGGTCGCTGAAGAATTCCTGCTCATGATGTTCACGGTGTTGATGGCCATCTGGGGCCTGACCTCACGTTCATTCCGCTCACCACTCAAACTGGTCAACTTGAACAACGCTCTTCCAATGGGCTTGGCCTTTGGCTATGCTTATGCAGGAAGTGTGGCCATGCTGACCACCGTTTTAGACGACATCCGAGCCGTCATGATGGCGGGGCATCTTGTTGTTGCGTTGACCTTCTTTTGGATGCAACCCAGGGTTTTGGACCAAACCATGGGGCAGACCGCCACAGAAGAGCACATCAAGCGAGTCGTTGAGGAAGCGGTGGCTGCTCCTGACCCCATGATATCTGAAACACAACCCGCTGATGGAGCGTCCCAGATTGAGCAAGCAGGGGCTAAGGATCCAGCTGAAGCACCAGGTGATTTGGTGGGCGATGGTGTGCCTGCTGATGGGGCGGAGGACATCGGAGGAGAGGTTGAATGGAAAGAACCCGATGTTCTCGCGAGCGAAGTTGAATGGGACGACGAAATCGAGTTGTTGGATTAACTTGGCCGAATTCCAGAGAGCAGTGTCACCACCCGAATGGTGTCGTGCAAGTCTTCACTTACTCGAGCGCCAAGAATCACTTGCGCATCGTTATCGAGGGCACTGGTGAACAGGTTGGCTACGGCGTTGACTTGGCCGATGGTCATGCCGAGGCCACCCTCCACCTGAATCAAGCATCCTTTGGCACCACCCACATCAATAGCAGCGAGCGGTGCTTTGAGGGCGGCTTCCAAAATGCCTTTTGGATCATCGGGGCGCCCGACACCGACCAAGAGGGTCGCCTCGCCGGTCTGGTTAACGACGGCCCTCAAGTCCATCAGGTCGAGGTTGAGGAGGCCCATGCGCATCAATGTGCGAACCAGACCGTCGACCAAATCCTCAATCCATTCTGCTCCCATCTGCCAAAGTTGTCCCTTTTCCCTCGCTTGACGAGCCAAACGGTCAAGGGATAGACGGACCGTAACATGGGCAGTTTTTTCCAGTCGTTCCAGCCCTTCCTGAGCGATTTCCATTCTCGTGGGTTGACTTTCAAACGGGAGGCCAGCCACCGCCAAGACCACTGCCCCGGACTGCCTTGCCTGGCGGGCAAATTCATGAGCGGCTCCTGTACCTACGCCGCCGCCGAGTCCCGTGAGAAGGATGACGAGTTCGGTGGTTTGGAGCAACTGATTGGTCAGCGTGCTGAGACCACGCATACGCTGCTCAGCCAGCGGAGGAAGCGCTGCGCAACCGACACTGTCGAGGGCGTGGCCAAGCCGGAGCACGTGGATGTCATCACCGGTTTTGAAACTCCCATCATCGGCGTCGATGAGCACCAAATGGGCGCTCCCCTCGCATTTTGTATGGGCTTGCCTGGCCCAAGCACAGCCGATGCCACCCACTCCAGCAAGGAGAATGTTGGAGGGGTCCATGACGGCCACGGTGCGTGGCATCTCCATGAACTTTGGTGTTCGTTTCAGTCCAGGTAGCGAAGGTAGCGTCGTCGCGCATCACGAGCCCATGCATTGTCGGGTTCAAGGGCCAACACACGGTCATAGTATTCGACGGCGGTTTTGAATTCGGAGAGGTGGCGACCGTAGAGGTGGCCCAAATTGGACAAGACTGGGATGCAGGTTTCGTCGGCTTCAAGCATGGCAAGAAGCATGGTTTCGGCAGCTCCCAAAGAGCCCTTTAGCATCAACTCCTCCGCCTCGTCCAGTTGCTGGAGTTGTTCGTCAGAGAGGTTGTAGGTGTTGTCGAAGGTGTAATTCCCCATGGCTCTCATGCAACCGGAGGTGCGGGATTTGAAGAACTCTTCTGAGAAAAATCCGGCAGGGAATCTCACTGATAGATAGGGGGCTAAAAATCTCTCAAAAAACGCAACACTGCGCCGCACCTAAAGTGGTGATTTGCTGGCAATGTTTAAGGAGTCCTTACAGGTCGGTTCAACCATAAGGGTGAGGCCATGCACAAAACTTCTCTCACGTCCCGCACCGTGCTGCTCACCTTGGTCGGGATTTTGCTCCTTCTTCCTGCCCTCGCATCATCCTACCACGGTGGCATTGGTGGCCCACAATCCCATCAGGGCTCCACCGGACAGGTTGACATTGACGACGTGGCGAAATCGGGTTGTCTTTGCCACAACGAGGTTGCGGATAACGCCGTCCAAGTCATCCTTGACGATGTTCCGTTTGCCTACATTGCAGGCGAAACATACACGCTCCACCTCCAATTGATTGGCGGACCTCCAGCCACCGGCACCTACACCGCAGGCTTCTCTATGCGTGTTTCACTTGGCACCCTCTCCAGCGATATGGCGCAGAATTGGGAAATCGACGGAACCGTTGACGAACAAACCCTCACGCACACCGAGGCATCCTCGGCCACTGAAGACCGTGCTTGGGTCTTTGATTGGACCGCTCCCGCCGATGCTGGAGCCGGAACGGTCAACTTTTGGATTGTCGGAAATTCAGTCAACGGCGACCAAGTTCCCGGTGTTGAAGACCGTTGGAATCAACTCAACTTTGCGTTGAATGAAGGCGATGAAGCCTCGGCCGCCATGGGTACCCGCACCTTGTTTGCCGGAGATGGAAACGTCAGTCCTCCTGAGCCTGCACACCACGGTGTTGACCTGCACCACATGGGGGCAAAACTCCGAGCCCACTGGCTTGGCCTCCTTGGTTTCGGGGCGGTCATCGGCGTGGTTATCTTCGCCGGCTTACTCCTCCGCTACGGTTTCTCAACTTCCTACAAAGGTCGCAGCAATCAACTCCGCTTGCGATACAAACTCATGCGCCGAGGTGATCAATGATGGACGACACAATCACAACCTTGCTCAGAGGTGTTGCCGATGGTAGCATCAGCGTTGACGACGCTCGCACGGCCCTTGAAGGCGCAGAGCTGACCGAAGAGGAGATGTCGAGCGCGATTGACCACGGGGTGTTCAATATCGCAGAGCCAGGGACCATCGTCAGTGCTTCCTTGGCGCCGTCTGGTGCTTCCTATCTCACCATGTTTTTCCTCGCATGGGGCTTGTTTTGGATTTGCTACTGGAGCTTCTCCATGATTTACGGCTTGGCCAATGGCTGGGACCAACAACAACTCTCGTTCCATCTGGCGATGACGATGACCACCCTGATTATGATCGGTATCATCTACCTGAAGTACATCCTTCCCGACACCATCATCGTCAAGCACGCTCAAAACAAATTCATTCCAGAACACCAGAAAGACTGGCGGGAGTACAAGTGGTGATGCAACATGGCACGTGAATACGAACTCAAACCCGCACCTTCCGACGGCGAGGACGCCATCGGAGTTTCGACGACCTCCATCAACCGCCGTCAATTCCTTCGCTACGGTTTCAACACCGCTGCCGGTGTCCTAACCGCATCGCTTGGCATGCTCGGTTTCGCCGCCATTCTCCTACCGCCTGGTGGAGGCGGTGGCGGCGATTTGGCCGTGCAGTTCTGGGCAAAGGGCCGTGAAGACGAGGCCTGGTACGGTGCCAAGCACCTGCAACCCATGACCAAAGCCGACTTCGAGGCTGAAGCCGCCAGTTCAGCAACCGGGACCGCCGGTGCAGCTGGCGTTTGGAACGGCGTGCCCGTGGTCGTGAATTATGTCACTCACTCTAAGTATGCCGGAACCCCCGAATCAAACGGAAAGGCTCGCTTCCAATTCATGGAAGGCTACGATGAAACCGGCAAGTACGTCGGCCACTTCGAAGATTTGGCTGAAGCCGACCCACGATTGATGCCCTCTGACGACCTCGTCATGGTCTTTGGTCGCTGTACGCACCTTTGCTGCATCCCCGGATGGCAACTGGTGTCCAACTCCTTCACCGAAGACTCGTGGACGCCCGGTGGTGGCGACGACGGTGGCACCAAGATGTTCTGCATCTGTCACTCTTCTCGCTTTGACCCTACGGCGCTTGAGATGAACACCAACCGCAACCGCTCAAACGGTGCTACGTTCAACTACGCGGGCATTCGCCGAGCAGGTGGACCTGCTCCGGTGGGCTTGCCCATCATCCCGATTCAACTCAACGGCGGCGTCATCGAAGGCTTGCCTGACTATGTGGACTGGTACACATACTGTGATTGAGGTGTTGACATGACGACGATGTTCTGGATTCTGTGGTTTTTCATCGCCTTCCTCGTGCTGCTCGTGGCGTTTACGCTGCGCAAGGAGAACGAAGAAATGCCTCGCAGAGATATTTTGCGAGCGGTCGAATCATCCGGAAAGATGGGCGTTGCTGAACGGTCCTTCCTCTGGGTGTTCTCGTGGCTTGACACCCGTTTCCGCCTTCAGGATTACTGGAACATGTCCAAGGGCGCCTACTACAACATGCACCGTCAGATGCCGTTGACTCACGCTGAGAAATACAAACTCCGCATCATCTGGTACTGGTATCCTCTGTACTGTTTGGGTGGTATTTCCTTCCTCTCGTTCATCATTCTCGTTATCACGGGAACCGTGCTTGGTATTTACTACGTGCCCGGCGGTGAAGGCGACCCTTCCCCTGCCTACGCCAGCATGCAGTACATCATGACCGAGTTGCCCTTCGGCTACATTTTGCGTGCCGTCCACCACTGGACGACGCACTTCATGGTGGCCAGCGTTTTCTTGCACATGTGCCGCGTCTACTTCACCGGTGCATACCGAAACCCACGTGAGTTGAACTGGCTCATCGGGGTTGCGCTCATGGCGCTGACCATCGTCTTCGGCTACTCCGGCTATCTTTTGCCGTGGGACAGCCTTGCTTACGGTGCGGCCATCATCGGCATCAACCTGGCCAACTCAAGCCCCTTGGTTGGAAAATACATCGCCACCTTGCTCTTCTCGGGTTCGGAACTGACGCCCCTGACGGTCACTCGGATGTACTTCATCCACGTGTTCATTCTCCCCGTTATCGTCACCACGCTCATCATCATTCACTTGTTCATCGTTTGGGTACAAGGCATTGCGGAGCCGCATTGATACGGAGGGAGAAAAATGGGACTGATTGACAATTTCGGACGAGTTGCCTCCATGTACATGGAGGAGAAAGCGCAGTTGCAGGAAGCTGAGGAAAAGCGAAAGCGAACCCGCACCGGTCATGGCTTTTGGCCGCATGAGGTGTTGCGTGACAGCATTATTTTCGCCTCGATGCTCTCCATTCTCCTCTTCTACGCCTGGTTGATTCCACCACCTCTTCACGGTGCAGCCGACCCCTACGCCCAAGCAGGGTTCGTGTTCCCCGACTGGTACGTGCTGTTCTCCTACGGTTACCTTCGCTGGGGA
Organism: uncultured euryarchaeote; assembly: GCA_937881505.1. Classification (GTDB taxonomy): domain Archaea; phylum Thermoplasmatota; class Poseidoniia; order Poseidoniales; family Poseidoniaceae; genus Poseidonia. The sequence goes on along the minus strand of CALGEM010000164.1, from coordinate 474 downwards.
GAATACCTGCCTCAGTTCGTGGTACCCACAGGCTTCATTGGCGACATCGTTGGCCAACCCATGTTCCCTTGGAACGCCGCTTGGTGGGGTGCTGCCCTTACTGGTATTCCCGTTGGCATCCTCGCCTTGCCTCCGTTCCTTGGCGGTCGTGAGAAGCGCCCCGTGGAAGACCCATGGTTCGCAGCAGCAGGTGCCGTTTACCTCGCACACATTTGGTTCATCTCGGTGTTTTCTATCAACATCTTCTTAGAATTATACGGGAAAAATAGAGCAGATTACTGCAAATTGGACAGTCATGGAGACCTCGTGTGCGGAGTTCGTGAACCATGGGTTGCAGATTTGTTCAATAGTATTCCATGGGTCCTTACCGGTATTTTGGTGTGGATTGTATTATATTTCGGAGCCAGATGGATTTTTGTTAATGCTTGGGGAGCAAGATTTACGCCATCACACGGCAAGAAACTCATCGTTGGA
>CALGEM010000163.1 GCA_937881505.1 uncultured euryarchaeote | reverse complement strand
GTGCCATGAGCGAAGTATTGGTTATCGAAGAAATTCCTTGCGAAAACGGTGACGGAATGATTGCAAAGGTCACAATTAACCGACCTGACAAGCTGAATGCGCTGAATCAAGATGTTACATCTAACATCAAAGAAATGTGCAAATGGGCTGAAGAGAATGATTCGATAAGGTGCGTTGTAATTACTGGTGCGAAACCAAATCCTCCTCCAGAAGGAAAGAGAGCAAAACCAAACGCTTTCGTTGCTGGTGCTGATATCACTGAATTCGTTGGAAAGGGTTCAGAAGAAATCAGAGAATTGTTCAGAGATAATGCAATTGAAGCGATTTGGCATTTGAACAAACCAACCATAGCAATGGTCGACGGTTTTGCACTCGGAGGAGGATGTGAAGTAGCCTGTTCATGTGACATCAGAATCGCTAGTGATCGCTCTATTTTTGGCACTCCTGAAATTAAATTGGGATTAATCCCTGGATACGGCGGCTCTCAAAGATTAGTTCATCTCGTAGGATATGGAAGAGCCATGGAAATGATGATGACTGGAAATAATGTTAGTGCGGAGGATGCTTACAGAATGGGAATCGTGAATCATCTATGTACTCCTGAAGACCTAGAGAGCAAAACGATGGAAATTGCGCAAACTATTGCCTCCAAGTCAATGCACACATTGCGTGTGGCGAAGCAGACTATTCGTGCATCACTCGACAATGGAATAACCAATGGAGTCGAAATTGAAGCGGTTGCTTTCGCTAATCTATTCGATACTGAGGACAAAGAAATCGGCGTTCAGGCCTTCATGAACCGAGAAACGCCGGTGTGGAAGCATCGCTGATGATGTTCTGCAACCGGCCCCCGTTTCAGGTCGAGCCTGTCGGCCAAGGGTGAGGGGGCACGCAATCGCCCCCCTCTTGTCCGAGAGTGTGCTCGGCCACGGTCTTCTCTGTCGATTCAACCCGTCGTACGAATGTTCTGCTCACGCAGGTATTCGCGGAAGTGAGGCATGTGCCGGCGATATTTTCGCTCAAACCACGCCTGAATGACGATGATGTCCGGTCGCATGGTGACGCTGTCAAACGCCCGTTGCGGCTTGCGCATCAACTCGGTCAACAACTGCTCATTCTTGGCAGCGATAGCGACTTGGTCCGGGCAGCACGGCCCTGATGGCAGGCGCTTTGGCACCACGACGATGGTCGTTTCTGGCTGTTCTTGCTCCTCATCAGCATCGGCTTCGTTGGCTTCGGCTTCGGCTTTCGCTTCTGCCTCACGCTTTGCTCGATCTGCACGTTTCCTCGCACGAACGTCCGGCTTCATCTTCTGTGCGTCGTTCAGTTTGTCGTACCGGTAGTTGCTAGGCTTTCGGCCGGTTCGCTTGCTTCTTCCTTTCCGCTTGGTCTCCTCTTCTTTTTTGGTATTCCCCATGTGTATTCCCCCAAATTCCTGTGCAGAATCGTCGAGCGATTCCGCAGTAAGGGTCGGATATTATCCGGTCAGGGGGTACGGGTCAATTCATGGGAGGGCCTCTTTAGAGCAAGTCTGCACAGTTAATGTGACCTCGACCATATATAATAAAATCGCAAGATACCCCAAAAAATGGGCCTCAATCGTTCATTTCTTCTCGCAGAGCGTCAAGTGCGCTGCTCGCAGCGGGAAGGGGTGGAAGAGCAAGCGGCGTTCCGTCGGGAGCCAGTAAAGGTGGCAATTCTTTGCCATCGGGGCCGATGAGAACCGGAAGCGTTGGTTGTTCGGGTTGAGAAGGCCCCACCGATTCAAATCCAACATCCAACGGAAGGCGCAACTTCAGAATGCGTCCCTCATCGATGCGGACAAAGGTTGCACCGTAGACATGGCCGGGTTCTGGATGTTCAGGCTCAACCAACACCGTGTGGCCGTGGCCTGGCGTTTGAAGGAGAGCCACAAGGTCTTCGCCCGAGGCGTGTTCTTCCCACATACGAGCGGTGGATGCACGAATGTCAGCCATCTGACCCATTCGGCGGCGCTTGATGCGTTCTCGAATCGCCTCGTGTCGCACCCTTCGGTCTCGCACCGTCAACTCGATATCAGCATCTTCTACGGATTCGGGACTGACGTCAACCACGTATTCGTCAGCGACGTGAACATCTTCAACCTCAACCTCAACCACGACCTCTGCTTGGCTTTCCTCATCCTCCATCGCCTCGGCTTTGGCGGCCTGTGCAGCGGCTTCAGCGGCAGCGATTTTCGCCAGTTTTCGCTCACGAAGGGTCGCACCGTCAAGCGATTCAGCCTTGACGGGTTCGGGGAGGTCGTCAGCCTCTTCCTCGACTTCAGGGGATTCGATTTCAACTTCAGCAACCTCCGGTCGGGGCGCTCGTGGTCGGGGTTTGGAGGCGGGTTGAGCCTGGCCTCCGAGATTGATCCAAAGGAAAGCGAGAACGCCCATGACACCTACAAAGCCCCACTTGGCCTCATCGGTCAATTGTCCGACAGTGGCGAGGTAGAACACCAAAACGGAAAGGAACAACACACCGACGGCGGTCCTTGCGAATCCCATGTCCCTCGCCCTACCCAATCGTTGATTCTTTATGACGGTGATGGAGGTGTTGGTTATTCATTTCCGTCGGGAAGCGGAAGTTGGCTCAACAAATCCTCAAGAGCACGACGACGATGACTGAACTGGTGCTTGGTGTAGGGTCCCACCACACCGAAGGTCTGGCCGTGGGTGCTGACAGCCCCCAATGTACCCGGACTCAAGGGTTCTCCCGATTCATCCAAATCCGACGGGATGAAAATGGGGTCGAACCCAAAGCCGGCTTCGCCTTGAACTTCCGTGGCGATGGCCCCTTTGCAGATCCCTTTTCCAATCAAGACCTTCTCGCCATCCCAAAGCGCTGCAACGGCTTGAAAGGAAGCGGAACGGAGATTTTTGATGCGGACAGGGTCGTCGTCAACAAGGTGCGAAAGCAGGCGGAGAATCCCATGATTTCCAATGGTGGAAAAGGCGTGAGAGGAATAAACACCGGGAAATCCATCCAAAGCGTCAACGAATAAACCGGCGTCCTCAACCATCACCATGGCATCCTTCTGAGGCAGATGGTCCATGGCTTGGGCAATCTTTGAGCGTGCCACCGTTTCCAAGTCATCGGCTTGTGGTTCAACAACCACAGTATCTGGCAAATCCAAGCCTTTGACCTCGATACCGAGTTGTTGAAAGTGATGCTGAGCTTCCTCCAATTTTCCAGCGTTGGAGGTGAGAAACCAAACGGTTGCGCTCATGCACGGCCCTTTGGCCGGCGGCCTATGACCATGTTCATTGGACGGGCATGAGGCCGATTGAGAAGGAGATTCTTTAGCAACCAACCGGGTGTGGTGGTCATGCTCTCCCATTGGTTCTTGGTGGCGTTGGGTGGGGCTGTTGGCGCCGTTCTACGGTTCTATCTCAGCGAAACACTACCCTCTGAGGCCTTTCCCTGGGCCACCCTCAGCGTCAATCTCGTCGGTTCCTTTCTACTTGGCATCGTGATGGCCGCCACCTTGGTCGACGCACTCGGCGAGACCGAGGCGCTTCTGCTCGGCGTGGGTTTGTTGGGCGCCTTTACAACCATGTCAACGTTCTCCGTTGAGACCGTGATGATGATGGAAGACGGGCAATGGCGACTGGCCAGCCTCTACGTGGTTGTGTCGGCTGTGGTTGGTCCGTTGCTGGCGTGGTTCGGTTGGAAGGGCGGCCAAACCTGGTTCGCTTGAATCACTTCAAGATGGCCAACATGCGATTCAACGCCAACAGCGAGCCGGCTTGCACTTCTTTTGGCACAACGATTTGGTTGGGAACTTCACCGTCAACCAGCCGTTCGAGAACGTCCATGAGGTAGGCGGGGTGAATCATGTACATGGTTGAACAGGGACAGATTTCTTCGTCCAAGCACTCGATGTGCTTGTCCGGGTGCTCTGCGGCGAGACGAGCCACCATGTTGATCTCGGTACCGATGGCGATGCTCGAGCCAGCAGGCTGGTCCTTGACGAAATTGCGAATGTATTGCGTTGAGCCGTAGGCATCGGCGAGGTCAACGGTCTCACGAGGACATTCGGGGTGAACGACCACGATACCATCGGGATGTTCGGCTCTAAAGTCGTGAATTTGCTGGGGCGTGAATCGCTTGTGGACCGAACAGAAGCCGTGCCAAAGGACGATGCGAGCACCTTTGAGTTCACCCATGGCACCGATTCCAGGCGTCCATGTTGGCATTCGTTCGGCTGAAATGCCCATCGCAAGTCCGGTGTTACGACCAAGGTGCTGGTCGGGGAAAAAGAGCACCGCACCCTTGGGGCCTGCTCGCTCAAACGCCCAGTTCAGCACGCCTTCAGCGTTGGAGGACGTGCACACCACGCCACCGTGGCGCCCAACGAAATCTTTCAAGTCAGCACTCGAATTCATGTAGGTTACCGGAACGAGGTAGGCTTCGTCTTCACTCACCGTTTGGTCGGGGTCTGGACGGTTGATAGGGTCGCTCAGCCCGGAGGCCTTGAGAATCTCTTCCCAAGCGACCTCAACCTCACCCAAGGTCGCCATGTCCGCCATGGAACAACCTGCTCGGAGATTGGGGAGGATGACATTTTGCTCGTCGGACGTGAGAATGTCTGCTGATTCGGCCATGAAGTGCACGCCACAGAAAACGATGTGCTTCGCCTTTGAATCGGCCGCTTTTTGACTGAGCATGAAGGAGTCGCCGAGGAAATCTGCGTGCATGACGATGCTGTCACGTTGGTAGTGATGCCCGAGGATGAGCAAATCCTCGCCCAGCTCAGCCTTGAGTTCAGCAATCCGGTCGGCAACGGCCTGTTCTTCAACGGACAGCGTGGTGTCCATGAAGTTGACAGAGCACATGGGCAGGCTGACGGTCATGGGGCTCATGTAACTCCAAGCAGCGACCCTTTTTCAAGGAACGGATGGGCATGAATGTTCAAAAAGAGGGCCTTGGTGAGCGAGGCATGGCCTTCACACCAACGCAGCGTTTGCACTTGGGTGCAGAGGCCGAGGTGTGGAAGGGCGAATGGTTTGGCAAACCCGCGGTTCGAAAGCAACGCCGTCCACGCTCCTGGCGTCATCCAAACCTCGACCATCGGCTCGGTGTTCGCCGGATGATCAGCGAGGCTCGCCTGTTGATTCGCACCCGAAAAGCCGGTCTTTCGGTACCGTCTGTTTGGGATTTGGACTACGAAGGAGGCCAACTCATCATCGAGCACCTCCAAGGCCAACCGCTCATCGACGTGCTCAACGAGGCTACAACCACACAGGAGGAAGCAAAAGCCACCCTTCAACGGGTGGGCCATTCGGTTCGTCGCCTTCACCGAGAAGCCACCACACACGGCGATTTGTCAAGCAACAACATTCTCATCGATGGCGAGCATGTTCACCTCATCGACTTCGGTCTGGCCTCCATTGAATACGATGTGGAACGATTTGGTATTGATTTGCACGTCCTCGACGAAATTCTTGGTGCCTCGCATCCACAATGGGAAGGCGCCATCGATTGGGTGATTGAAGGCTATCTTGCAGCCGAGGAAGAACTCGGTCCCGCACCGGCCTTGCAAGGCGGTAGCGTCCCTTCTGCTAAGGAAGTCCACACCCGACTCGAGGATATTCGAACACGGGTACGGTATCACGGTTGACGGGCAACGCGACGCTCACTTTGTCGCTGCCACATGTTCCACATGACGACCACGAAGGCGAGCAGCACGCCGGCTTGCAACACGATGCTGGAGTACAATCGAAGTTCAGGCTCCCACGTGTGCACTCGCATCGACCTCGTGTCGTCGTCCAATTCAAAGTAGACAAGTTGGTGCTCAAGAACCAAAGGACCCCACTGGTCCTTCGTGTCCGAAGTCAAGACAAAGGTGGTGTTGGTGGCAAGTTCGGTAAAGTAAATCTCTCGGTCCAGGTACTTTTCTTGCGGCGCCAGCGGGTTCAGATGGTCCCGAACCGACCATGCCAAAATGCCGTGGTCAAGGGAAATGTCTGAAACGTGGTACTTCGGATTGCTGGCAAGCCATTGTTCAGCCGTGCTTCGGTTGTAGAGCACCAACCGGTCAGTGGCGGAAACGTTCACGGTCACAGCGAGGTATTCTCTGTCGAAGGCCATGCTCTGAATGGTGGCGTTGGCCATGTCAACCGGCGTGCCCCAGCCCGTCAAGATTTCATCCTCCTCGGCAGGAGCGGTGGCGTTGATGGTGTACCCCACCTCTCCACGAACCCCCAATTGCAAAACGGTTACTTCCATCGGCCGCTCGTTGGTGACAAACGCGATTTCAGAACCCGCACAGGTGATGCGTTCAATATCACGATGAGTCTCTTCGGACTGAAGGACTGGCACGCCCTCAAGATCGGTGATTTCCAACACCCCGTCAACGGTGTAAACGAGAACCAAGCTGGTGGCTCGTTCGCACAGCAAGAGGTGCTCTGGTTGCTCAAAATCCAAGGTGCTGATGGCCTGTTCAGGTTGATGAACATCGTACATCAACAGCGCAGAGCCGTTCGCCACCACGAGCAGGTCGTTTTGCAGCGCATGCGTGGAGGCGAGGCTAAGACCCGGAACGTTCACCCTCACCGCTTGGGAATCCGCTGCAGACAAATTTTCGAGCAGCAAGGAAACACCCTCGGTTTGGTTGTCAAGGGTGGCCAACCATTCGTCGGAAACAGCTGCGGATTGAGGCGCCTCAACACCACCTGCTGGGAGCGACCGATGGGTCAAATCCCACGTGATAACCGCTGCAACCACCACGAGGATGACGACGGCGATGTGGCCCGTTTCTCTGCTGGTCGGTTGTCGATATTGCTCAAACGCCCGGCCGGCTCTGGAGCGAATCCACGCCCAGGCCTGCCAAGGTCGGGTCAGCACCGTGACAATACGAGCGTTCATCGTTCGCTCGTCGAAGAATTTCCACCAACCATTGGAGGTCCGGTCGGCCATCGAGACGGCTGCACCCGCAATCAGCATCCCGCCAATGATGTCAACGAACCAATGGATGCCGAGGTAGATGATGGTGAAAGCCGTCAACAGCGTGTAAGCAAAGACCGTGTAGCGATACCGGTTCCAGCGACGATCGTCATCAAACCGTGTCAAGCAGAGCCAAACAGCAAACGGGATGCCGATGTGGAGCGAAGGCATGCCGTTGGTGAACGGGTCAATGCGCCGGAACCAATCAGCAATTTCAGGCGTTAACGTGTAAGCGAGAGTCTCCATTTCCGGGATGGTGTCGCCGGTGACCCTGACGTTGAAAAAGAGGTAAAACGGCACGGCCAGAATGTAGACCCAAGCGATGGAAAGCGTCACCCGGTCGGCAAGCCAGCGGTCATCAAAATAAGCAAAGTAGAACACAGAGACATAGCAGATGAACATGAAGCCGGCGACATAGAAATGCGTCAACGCCGTGGTCAACCACGCCGCCTCGAAGGTTTGTTGCACCCAGAGCACCAAATTGCCCTCAATGGCCCAGATGTACGGCGTCATGTCAAGGCCGGTGCTCGCCATCAAGAGCCGGTCGATTTGGTCGAGCGTATCTTTGGCGTTGTAGATGGCGAAGACGATGAGGATGTGCACCCAATACCTGCGAAAGAAGTCAACAAAAGGTGGAAGCGACAACTTTGCCCAAGGTGGTTTGAACACTGGAAGCAGAATGACGCCAAGAGCCAAGGCGCTGATCATCCAAGTCAGATAGACGCTCTGCACAGGGGGCTCACTCCAAGTTGTGGGTCAATGCATTCCTTCATGAAAGCGTCGTCAACGAAGGCCCCGGTCAGGCGTGTTCTACCAGGCGCCGTGGACATAGGGCTTGCCTCGGTCCGGATCGCGCCTGTTTGCGAGGTCGTAAATTCGCTCAAAGCGGTAAATGCCACTGGAGCAGCCTTGTTGCCAGTCAAAGGCGAGGGCATATTTTCCCACCGTGCGAACCGACGGTTTTTCGGCGGGCAGCGCCTCAATTTGACGGCGAAGGGTACGGCTCGTCTCGTCTTCGTTTCTCATTGGCGAACATTTGGCACAAGGGCAAGCATGCCGCAAGTCGTCATAGGAGATCGTGAATTCCGACCCGTTGTCGTAGGTGAGCACCATGTCTTGGGGGCGCCGTTCCAACTTCTTGAGGGTCGGGAGAATTTCGCTCATGGCGCCACCTCAGATGATTTCAAGCCCGCCATCAGCCCCGTCAGAAAGCTGGTCTTGGATGGCCGCCACGACGTTGGCAAATGCAATGGCGGAGGGGCCTTCAGGCTCAGAAACAATGCGATGAACACCGTCGTCACCACCTCGCACGAAACCGGGGTCAAAGGGAAGCGCTCCGAGGAAGGGAACACCGAATTCCTCGGCCGTGTCCTTGCCTCCACCTTCTTTGAAAATATCCAGCGTCACGGAAAACTTGCCTTCATCATCGGCCGTGGCGGCAAGCGTTTTACCACCGGGAGCAGCGATGCTGACCTCGGTTCCTGGCGATGTCGTGCCGTTCACCGTGAAACCGCTCATGTTCTCAACGATGCCGAGCACGGGCACCTTGAGGGATTCAGAAAAGGTGATCGATTTCCGACTGTCAAGCAGGGCAACCTGCTGTGGCGTAGTGACAATAACCATGCCGTCGATGTCGGGAAGGGATTGGGCCACGGTCAACGGTTCATCGGAGGTGCCCGGAGGGAAATCGATGATGAGGTAGTCCAATTCACCCCATTCAACATCGCCGATGAACTGCTGGATGGCTCCGAGTTTGATGGGACCTCGCCAAACGACCGGCGTGTCTTCGTCTTCCAAGAGGAACGCCATGCTGATGACTTTCACACCAAGGTGGCCTTGAGCAGGATGAATGCGCTTGTTCTCAACGTGTAGGCGACGCCCGTCCAATCCCATCATCTTGGGAACATTTGGGCCGGTGATATCGATGTCGAGAATACCCACGGTGTGGCCTTGTTGAGCCAAGGAAAGAGCCAATCCGGTCGACACGGTGGATTTCCCCACGCCGCCTTTGCCAGAAAGGACCATGATTTTGTGTTTGATTTTACGACCGATTTCCTCCATCGCCATCTTTCGCTTCATCTGAGCGTAGGCTTGTTCCATCTGCTTCTGCTCTTGGGGTGATGGGCCAGCAGGTGCTTCGTTTGAGGCACCGGGCGTGTTGATGGAGACCGGGGAATCCGCCATGCCCAAACCACCGTACTGGCCTACTTCAACCCACCCACGGAACGCCGATGCTCGGATTTATGCGCGAACCGAGAGTTGGCGGTCAAGCATGCCGTGAAAAAGAACGGTGAGTCCCACAACCACCACGACCGCCGGCAGCGACCACGCCATGTCGCCGTAAGCCCATGCCAAGCCAAAGGAGAGCGGGAGAGCCACAAGAGAACTCATTCGGTTGGTTTGCCGACGATGGGTGCGAAGCCTCGCCCCTTCAAGCACGACGGTTAGGGGGCCAAACAGGAGCACTTGAAGGCTGATGAATACAGCGACCAAGGAAAACAAGAGGTCCATGCCTCGTGCAGCAAACACGATGTGGAGGCCAAAGAGAAGGCAGAACACTGCGAGGTTCAGCACCAGTGTACGCCTCATGAGGACCCTACGCCCTACCCCTATGTCAAGCCATCAACAACCTATGGAGAGAGATTTGAAAGCGGGTGAGGCGTTGGGGTAGGACATGAAACTCCTCTTTGTCTGTGTCGGGAACACCTGCCGCTCTCAAATGGCTGAAGGCTTAGCAAAATCGATGGGTTTTGAGGCTGCATCAGCAGGCACCCATCCGGGGCCCGAAGTGGCCAAGCATGCGGTCAAACTGCTCAACGGCAAGGGCATTTCCACTGATGGCATGGTCCCGAAAGGTCTGGACGGTATTGACCCGAGCGCCTTTGACATGGTCATCTCCATGGGGTGTGGCGTTCATTGCCCGGCCATCAAAATCGACGAAGACTGGGCGCTTGAAGACCCCGTGGGCCAAGAATACGAAGTGTACGAGCAAACGGCCGCTGAAATTGAACGCCGTCTGCAACTCTTGGTCGGTCATTCCTCTTGAGAAACTGGTACGTCGCCAACGCCTTCAAGATCAATGCGCAAGACACTGACGGTTCGCAGACCGTTTTCACCCTCGACTTCTTCAGATTCACACGAAAGGTGCTGAATGTTCACCGTCTCTGGCAGACCCTGCGCGATGTGTCCGTTTCGGCGACGGCACACCTCTGCGACGTCCACAGCACGCGAAATGGTGGCTCCTCTTGCCACCAGTTGCAGCTCTCTATCGCCGTCTTCCATCGCTTTGACCACCGCTCGGACATAGGCGTGAAGAGGTTTTTTTCCAACGAAGATGATGCGACGGTCGGCCATGGTTACCGGATGTCTTTGAACTCGGCCACCCCATAAACATTGACTGGAAAATGAGGGAAAATGGCTCGCAGTGGTGCGAGCGCCGGGACTCGAACCCGGGTTCAGGCGTTGGCAACGCCCGGTGATAACCACTACACTACGCTCGCTTGCGCCCTTCCCATCTTGCAGGGGTTTAAACGGTTGTCGGCGGAGATTCACGGGCGTTGATTCAGCGCCAGAACACGAACGTCACTGCATCCCAAATCGGTCGCCTCCACCCTCACCACCGCGGCGGGCGAGCAAGGTCAAAACAACCACTGCGCCGATCAACACCAACAGCCCGAGACCACCGAGTACAGCCGCACTCAATCCGTCGGTTCCGTTGGTGGAATCATCGGCTTCCTTGAGCGTGATGACATCTGAGGCCATGTTCAATTCGCCGTAGGTATCAAACGCTCGGAGTGATACTTCGTGGGTGCCCAAGGGCGTGCCTTCTCGAACGGACAGGACCACGCTGTAAACGCCATCACCAGCGACTTCATCACCACCGTTAACACCATCATCGTGCATCATCGCCCATGTTTGACCTCCAATCGGCGTGAAGACACCGAGGTTGATTTGAACCCGCTCAACACCATCGGGATCGCTCACTTCCACGGTGTAGACAACCGTGGCATCCGGGTCCTTCTCCACAGAACTTGCTGAAGTCACCAACACAGGCCGGTCGTTGAGAATGTGGACCTCAATCGGCATGGTTACGCTCTGGTCAACATGGTGCGGACCGAACACAGCATCGCCAACACCGTTGGGTGCCGGGGTGTAAACGCGTTGCTGTACGACGGCTCCTTGCTCGTCTTCGGCCACGACCAAGAGGGATTGGTGCCCCGGAGTCATTCCGGGCGGCATTTCAATCATAGCCGCCCAGAGTGTGCTACCGCTTTCTGAAGTCAGGTTGACCACTTCGCCACCGTAGCCACGTAGGTCAATGTGGACGGAGCGAACGCCGTGGCCGTCGTAAGCCTCAACATTCACCACGATGGATTGACCTCGCTCAAGGGAGGTGGGAGCAATTTCGACCGCCAGCAAGCGGGGAGGTTGATTCGACACTTCGAGCAGGTCCTCGCCGCTGGCCGTGGCGCCAAAGCTATCGGTCGCCGACACATTGACCGCAAACGAACCGATTTCAAGACCGGGAATGATGACCGACGCCGTGTAGATATCGTCGCCCACAGCGAGGTCGCCGTCGAGGCCACGGTCGTTCAGTTCAACCGTACCAAGACCAAAGACGCCGAGATCGGCCTCCACGTTCAAAACGTTCCACTCCGTATCCGCAACCGTGGCTTGGAGGTGGGCAACCCCACCACCTTCGCCAATAGCGAGCCCTTCACGCCATCCAATCTCGGAAATCATCGGGGGGTTGTTATCGTCTGCACTAACGATTTCAGGAGAGAGGACCCGTTCAAGAAGTTGGGTTTCCTGCAGCATCACCGTCTCGTTGTCATCGCCAAAAGGAAGGCTCAGTGAGCGTTCAACCGAAGACAGCAGGCCTTTGAGCGGCCCTCCCACGACAACAGCACCAGAGGCCGTTCCTGCCTCCCCGCTTCCCTCGTAAACGCCCGTCCAATCGATGACACTGAGGTTGTGGCCGTCTCGGACATCCGTGCGAGTCTCACCGACATCAACCGTCAACGTGAGCCCATCTTGCCCGTTCAAACGCAAGCGGTCGTTGGTGGTTAGAGGTATGGGCATCCATCCAGTTTCTCGGCCCACGGTCAGGTCGCCGAGGCTTTCTTCGGCCACCGGAGCGGTGGCGTTTTGCTGGATGGGGCTGCGTTCAGGGAACTCCTCGCCCTCGGAAGCATCGGGCCCTGTTTCCCGCCAAACCAAACGCACGGTACGGTTATCCCAATCGGATTGAACCGTTTGGTAGTCCCACGTTTGGTTGTGGGTTGCACCAACCCCCGCCCCGTCGAAGAAATTGCCGCCGTTCACACCCGTGATGTTGAACCACGATTCTTGGAAGATGACGTTCACCAGGAACTCCTGGCCAGTGGAATTGGCTTGCATGCCCGTTGTCTCAATGCTTCGCAGCACACCAAAGGTGCCTTGAACATCGCCCGTCAGGGTACCGTCGACGTGCAGGTCATCGATGAGGGTCGTGCCGTTTTCCAACTTTGTATGCAAATCAAGAATGGTACCGTTCACTTGCAGTGAGGCGTTTTCGTCCTGGTCAGCAAAACCAAAGGTTCCATCGCCGTAAAGTTCCTCCAAGTGCTGCGTTCGAACACCGTTTTCCCATCGTTCTACCGACGAAAAACCGTCCAAAGAGACATCGAGCCGAGTGCCTTCCTCAATGAGTACGAAGTCGGCCATGGCTTCGAATTGTGTGTGCTGAAGCACGCGTTCACCGTCCTCATCCACGTATTCAAAGAAAAACACGGCCAGCTCACCATCGATGTCAAGGGAATTGTTCTCACCGTCGTCCTCAGAGACATTGAGTGAACCCGTGGCCTCCAGCGACAGACGTTCGCCAACCACACCGTCGATAATGGAACGGTTGAGAAGAGCGTACGAAACATCAGCATTGACCACGGTGGTGGTCTCGCCGTCAATCAATTCGGTTCTCAAATCACCAAAGCCTTGCGCATCGAAGACCTGACTGGTCAACACACCAGCAACGATGGTTTCGTTTTTCCACAACTGCGTCAACACCAAATCCAGTTCTGTGACCCCATCCTCTGTGCTCTCGACGGTAGCGAAGGTCCCGTTTCCGAGTTCCCAAGACGAGAGGGTGTCGCCGACTCGCTCCTGCCAACCTTGGCCGGTGAAACTCAGGCTGAAATTCTGGTCGCCAGCCTCGGTTGCGTAGGACTGGTCAAGCTCCCACGTCGTTGAGAGAAGAACTTCGTGGTCGTCCATGGGTTGGTTCCAGCGGCCGACCACGAAACTTCGAACCGTCTCGTGGTCAAGGTCGCTGACATCGTTGTGGTCGGTGATGGTGATGCCAAGTTCAATTTCATCGCCCCAGGAGAGGGAGGTGTTGAATTCGAGCAAGGCCGTGCGGAAACCTTCCTCGCTGCCCCAGGTGATGCTGTGGCTGGTCGCCAGCAGAGTGCCGTTGTGGGTGTGGTGCATGTCAACCTCAAAACCGTAGGAACCGTTGTCAGAAAAGGTGAGCATGTAGGCGTGAGCAGTATCGGTCGTGCCTTGACCAACCCAGTGCGTGTTGATTCGGATCGAAGGCGCAGTGTCTGCCTGAACATGAAGGGGAAGAACCGCAGCGACCAACAACGCCATCATGAACAGCGACGGGAGGCTTCGTCGGTGGGTCATGGGTGGAATGTGGGACGGCTCCCCTTCAAGACTTTGGGTCATTCGCCTCAATCAAAGGTCAAGAACATAACCAAAGATGAGGGGGAGGACGATGGTGGCGTCGCTGTGGACATTGAATTTTGGCGTGTCAACGCCAAGTTTCCCCCAGGTGATTTTCTCATTGGGCGGCGCTCCAGAGTAGCCACCATAGGAGGACGTGGCGTCCGTTATCTGGCAAAACCACGACCATAGCGGTACGTTGTCATCCCCCAAATCTTGGTGGAGCAGCGGGACGACACAAATGGGGAAATCCCCCGCAATGCCTCCACCGGATTGAAGGAAGGCCAGGGGAGAAGAGCATGAACGGTAAAACGCCATCAAGTCGGTCATGTAATGCGTTCCACTCAACACGACATTGGGGTGAAGCTGCCCCTGTGAACAACGAGCAGCGAAGATGTTGCCCAGCGTGGAATCCTCCCATCCAGGGACATAGAGAGGAAGGTTGGCTTCTGCAGCAGCCAATAACCAAGAATTGTTTGGGTCGGCTTGGTAGCTTTCAGTGAGGACACCTGAGCGCAGGAGACGGTAGAGATGTTCGTGTGGCAGCAGCGATTCGCTGGCCTCTTGAGCCGAACGCCAGACGCCCATCAGGTGATGTTCAATGGATCGGATGGCGGCGTCCTCAGGAATACACACGTCGGTCACCCGATTCAATTTGCGTTCCAGCAGCCCAGCCTCATCTTCTGGAGAGAGGTCCTCATGCTCGGGAACCATGACGTAAGCATCGTGAGCGACGAGGTTGAACACATCCTCCTCGAGGTTAGCACCCGTGCACGAAATCGCTGCGACATGGCCAGCACGGATCATATCGGCCAAACTGCGTCCAATTTCTGCTGTGCTCATGGCACCGGCCAAGGTCAAGAAAATGCGCCCGCCCTGCTCCAAATGCTCAACGAGCGACACCGCAGCACGGCGAACTGTACCTGCATTGAAGTGGCGATAGTGTTCGTCCACAAAGGCCCGAATCGACATGGTCACGCCTCCGAGATAAAACGCTCAACTCGCTGTCGGCGAACACATTCCAAATCTGGCATTCTCTCCATCAATTGCTCGTGAAGATAGGTTGCGATGCTGTCCGGGTCGGTCTCGCCGCAGGTGAAACAATCGATGGCCAACAGCCCACGGTCTGCATAACAATGCGCTGAAATGTGACTTTCATCGATGAGCACCACAGCTGCAAATCCAGGCGGTGATGTACTGCCATCAAAGGGTGCAAGATGGGCGTGAACCTCTTTGGCCGGACTTCGTTCAACCGCTTCTCGCATCAGCGAAAAAAGCCAAGCATAGGCGGCTTCATCCACAAAAACTGCGTTGGTGTAGTCAAGAAACACATGGGCGCCTTGGCTTGCCTTCCCCGTCATGTCTTCACCTGCCGCATGCCCTACTGCGCTCTTTTTCAAATTGATGAAAGAGCATCTCCGTCAAATTCTGTGAAAAACGCTGCATCAAACGATGTTTCTTGCTCGGATGTCATTGGGGTCCAGCGCCCTTCTTGACGAGCAAGAACATGGCTGGCGACGACCTTCGTGGCCAGCAACGCCGCCGTAAATTGGGTCAACACCCCGTCCGGTTGAGCAACGATTTCGTTCACATCGGCGCTGATGACCACCACATTCGGGTTGGCAAACAGCGTTTCAATCGTCTCCACGGCCTGCCAAAAACTCAGTCCACCGGGAACCGGTGTGCCCGTGGCGGGAACCAAAGCGCCGTCAAGGCCGTCAATGTCGAGCGTGAAATGAACCGGGCCAGAAAGCGAACGGAGTTCCTCAAGCCATGCTTGCCAGGCCTCGCCACCGCTATGGGGGTGCTGGGTCTGTTTTGCAAACGAGGTCCTGATGCGTTTGTCGGTGTTGATGCGGACAAATTCCTCTTTACTGTAGGCACGAACACCGGCTTGAAGCAGGCGGCCAGCACCGACATCAAGGCTACGTGAGGCGGCACAAGCGTGGGAAAAAATCTCGCCGTCTAGCGAAGAGCGAAGGTCAGCGTGTGCATCGAGCTGAACGATGGTCAGGTTTGCTAAATCACCACCAACGGCCGGGTGATGCCTCGCTGCATGAATCAACGGCGGGAGGATGCCGTGCTCACCCCCCAAAAACAGCGGGAAGAGATTCCCAGAGTAAAACGACCGAGCGTGAGCCGCCATTTCATCAAGTTGGCCACGCAAGGTTGGTGCTTGGCCTTCCCAAACCGGTTCGGTGCTGATGACGTGGCCTGCTGGGAGGTCTTTACCGAGCCTGTCGTCAAAAAGTTCCACTTGAGCGCTTGCATCCAGACAGGCTTGGGGGCCATCGCAGGCCCCTGTTCCATAGGATGTTGTCAACTCGTAGGCAAGGGGCACGACGGCGATATCGGTGGGTCCGCTGGCCTTTGGAAGGCCGAGAAACGCCCCCTCCTCAAAGTCCGCTGACATGCATTTTGCGGGTTGGCGCCCCCTTCATCATCCTGCCGATGAACAACAAACCCCGATTTCATACTCCAAAGAGCCGGTTTCAAGAAAAAGCATGGAACACTTAATATGGGTCGGTGACCAATAAAATATAGCAACGGGGACCGAAAATAGCCGGTTCCCGCCTGCACGGAGGGGAAAAGATGGGAATGACACTCGCAGAATTGACAAAGGCGATTCAGCAACACATCGACTTGGACATGGATACCGAAGTCGCACAAGGCATGGCAGAACACGCCTTGGGTTTCTTTGGTTTCTATAACCGCATCATCGATAATGCGCTTGAACCAACCGACCGCAACCTGTTTTACATGTTCCAAGATTACGATCTTCTCACCACCGAGTCGGAAGAGACCACGCTATGGGACGGTCGAGAATGGCGCATCCACTATTGGAAGTTCAAGCCCGACCTTCGAGAACGTGTGGAAGCCTACATGCAGCGCAATCTCCAGGAAGACGAAATCGATCCCTTCGCCGACATTTACGCCACTGACGGGCCAAGCATTTGGACCCGAGAAGGCGAGAAAGTCGCCAACCCGAACGCTTTCACCTCCGACTGGTAAAGTGTCGCCAATGCAAGCGTTTTTGATTTGCATCCACGAGGGGAAACCATGCGCGTAGCGGTTGGGCTGGTCCTCTGCATGCTGATGGCGTGCATTCCAGCGGCTTCGGCTCAATTTGATCCCGAACAGCTCTATGCTTGGCCCGGCGACCCTGTTGACAGTCACGTTCACATGTCCTGGGCGGCACTGACGATGGAGGTCAACGAGTGGGCCGATGATTATCCCGAAATCGTTGACTTGACCAGTGCCGGAGAATCTGAACTCGGCAAGACCCTGTGGGTGGTTCGGCTGTCCGACTGGTCGATGGACACCAAACCGAACGGTTCAGCCAAGGAAATCATCTACATCGATGGCGGTCATCACGGCAACGAATACCTCGGAACAGCCCTCGCTTGGCTTTCAGCAAAGTGGTACATCAACGGCTGGGCCGAGGGCAACGAAGAGGCCATCACCGTCTTGCAGAACACCGAACTCCACATCCTCATCATGCTCAACCCGGACGGCAACGACATCGACACCCGATGGAACATCAATCAGGTTGACTTGAATCGAAACTATGACCACTACTGGAACACCTGCCCCACCACTCAACCCGGAAGCAGCGCCTTTAGCGAAGCAGAAACGGCTGCCAACGCAGCCTACATCAATGCCCATGTGACGGATGCCGACCTCTATGTGACCATGCACACCGGTGTGTGGATCATTCTCTATCCATGGGGAAAGTGGCCCGAACAACCCCCCGACTGGGAGTTGTTTTGGCGAATCCGAGATGATGTACAAGCCAATGTCTCTGAAATCCCCATTCAAAACGCCAACCAAGGCCTGTACCCGAACTGCGGTACCAGCCGAGACTACGGCTACGGCCAGATGGGTTTCCCCACCTTCACCTTCGAGACCGATGACGAGCAATTTGTTCCCGGTAGTTTTGAGAATATCAACGACCGACTCGCCGAGGAGATGGATGTCATGCGCTTCCTCATTGACAACGTGTGGTACTGGCGCGCCCGATTGGACGTGCAGTCCATCACCGTGAGCGATGACGACGTGACTCTTGATGTCGTCAACCACGGGTTGGCGTCCACGGCCAACGCCAGTCTGGAATACCACAGTCCCACGGGTGAAGTGCTCTGGGCCTCACCGTACTTTACCGCCAACGCCTCCAACCTCACATCGGTTTCATTTCAAGTAGACGATGATGTGTTTGATGCTGATGGGATGTGGAACCTCAACTATCAGAAGCGTGTCATCGACGCAGCGACTTGGGTCAACGAATCCGTGGACAACAACCTGACGGTGTTCCTTGACGACGAAGACGACCGATTCCTCACAGGTGTTGGCCTGTTCAATCCCGTCGCCGTCATGCTGGGCATCATCGGTGTGGGCGTTTTGGTTCGAAACGAGGACGAAGACTGCGAAGAAATCGGGCCGCAGTCTTGACCATGTTCCACCCAGCGCACGCATTTAGCAGGGGCCAGTCCGACGACAAACTCGTCCAGATTAGGAAGGAATGGACTGGGAGGGTTGAAGTGGGGGAATTCGTTGGCGGAGGATGGTGAAAGCATGCAAGTGACCATCAGTTCAGGAAACAACATCAACGGAACCCTCGTTCTCCCGCTCTTTGAAGGGGAAGAAGCCCTACCAGAAATTGTTGAAGGTATCCCTTCCACGCTCAAGAGCCAAATCAACCGCGTGCTGGCTGATGGCGATTTCAAGGCCAAGGCCAACGCCACCATGACCCTGGTGGGAACCGAAGGCGGTAAAGCCATGCTCGTCGGATTGGGCAAAGAAGGCAAAGCCGATGTCCACGCTTATCGCGAAGCCGGTGCAACGGTGGTCGCCTCCTGCAAGAAGGTTCACGGCGACGAACTGACCGTGGTCTTCCACGGTGCTGACATGGCCTGCATGACCTCGTTTGCCGAGGGCATGATGTTGCGTGATTATTCCTACGACCTCTACAAGAAGAAAGACGACGACCACGAAGACAGCAACCTCTCCGCTCGTATCAACTGTGACGAAGGCGACGCAACGGCCTTGTCCGCTGCCATCGACCGAGCTGCCTCCATTGTGAGCGGTGTTCACCTCTCACGGGATTTGGGCAACTGCCCACCCAACGACATGTACCCGATGGCTTTCGCTGAAAAAGCTGAACTTTGGGCCAAACAATACGACAACGTCAAGGTTGAAGTCATCGACTACGAAGCGGCCAAGCGCCACGGAATGGGCGGGCTCGTCGCTGTTGGCATGGGCTCATCGCGCAAACCCTGCATGGTCATCTTCACGCTCAACGGCGACCAGAAGGGCCAACACCCCATGCTGGTTGGAAAGGGCATCACCTTTGACACGGGCGGCATTTCACTCAAGCCAGGTGCGAACATGGACGAGATGAAGTACGACATGGGCGGTTCTGCCACCGTCTTTGGAACCATGGAAGCCCTCGCATCCAGTGGTTACCCAGGCAAGGTCATCGGTATCACGTGCATGGCAGAGAACATGCCCGCTGCCAACGCCCAGCGACCCGGCGATGTGATCACCACCCTCTCTGGCAAGACCATCGAGGTGCTCAACACCGACGCTGAAGGTCGCCTCGTGCTCTCCGACGGATTGTGGAAGGCCGGCACGGACTACGACCCAGAATACATCGTGGACTTCGCCACGTTGACCGGTGCTTGCGTGGTCGCTCTTGGTCACGAAGCCACTGGATTGTGGTCCAACGACGACGATTTCCGCACCCGTATTCACGAAGCTGGAAACGATGTGGGCGAACTTGCCTGGCCCATGCCGCTCTTGCCCGCCTTTGAGAAGGAGATGACCGACTCAAAGATTGCTGACACCCGAAACCTCGGTGCCGGTCGCTGGGGTGGCGCCAACACCGCCGCCGCTTTCCTCAAGCAATTCGTCCCCAACCGAGGAGAAGGCGACGACGCCGAGCAAATTACCTGGGCTCACATGGACATCGCCGGAACCTACTGGGGTGCCAAGACCAACAAGATGGTCGGCCACGGCGCCACCGGCATCCACGTCCGAACCATGGTTCGACTGATCACCGGCGAGTGAAACAACCCCTCTGCAACGGACGGGATTGACCCGTTCAAGGCATCTTTTGCCGTCAAATGGGCTGCTTTTGCACGTTCGTGTTGCTCAGCCCATCCAACTCAGCACGCCGGTTTCATTAGATTTATATGGGGTTGCACCTTGGCAACTACATAACCGATGGTTTAGTAGTGGTGTGTACGATGGCCGACGACTGGGAAGATGACCTGCTGGACAAGTTGGAAGAGATGCTCCGAAACATGGGCATGCCCATCAATCGTGAACAACTCAAGGGCTTCATGAACCAGTTCAAAGACCAATTTGATGCCCTCGGCATCAACCCCGAAAAAATCGCCAAGGGCGAGGTGAATTTCAATTTCGACATCTCTGACATCTCAAAGATGTTCAACGCTGGCACCTCCGTGGAGGACCTGTTCAAGAATTTGGGCATGGACATCCGTGTGGACGCTGCGCCGGTTGAAATCGACCCCTCCGCACTTGAATCCAACGATGATGAAACCGTCAAACTCCCTGCAGAGGATGTGTACCTCGACGGTTGGAACATGTCGGTCACCCTTGACTTTGCACTCAAAGGCGATATTGAATCCGACCACCTCGAAATTGAACTCATCAAGAACGGTTCGCAAATCGAAATCATGCGCACCACCCAACCCAAGCCGCTGGCTTTGGTGGAACTCCCCCATCCCTGCGATGACGTGGTGGATTGGACCCTGAACAACGGCATTCTCGACATCACCCTGAAACTAACGCCCCAAGGAAAGGCGTTGGAATCCGATGATGACGACATCCTCCCTGCCCCGGGGGAGGTGAGTATCGACCTCGGCGACGACGACGATGACGAAGACGACGGTGGCATCCCCATCTTTTGAAGGACGTGAAAACAATGAGCAAAGTGATTGGAATTGACCTAGGAACGACGAACAGCTGCGTGGCCACCATCGAAAACGGTGAACCCGTGGTGATCCCGAACGCAGAAGGCGCCCGAACCACCCCCTCGGTGGTGGCCTTCGCCAAAGACGGCGGTGAGCGACTCATCGGCGTGACCGCCAAGCGACAAGCGGTTACCAACGCCGACCGAACCATGATTTCCGTGAAGCGGCACATGGGAACGAAGTGGTCCACCGACGTGGACGACACCACTTACACCCCACAGGAAGTTTCGGCCTTCATTCTCCAGAAGCTGAAAGCGGACGCAGAAGCCTACCTCGGCCACGAAGTGAAGCAAGCGGTCATCACCTGCCCTGCTTACTTCACCGATGCTCAGCGAAAAGCGACCAAAGACGCCGGCCGCATCGCCGGGCTCGAGGTCTTGCGTATCATCAACGAACCCACGGCCGCCGCTTTGGCGTACGGCGTGGACAAAACTCAGGACCAGACCATCTTGGTCTACGATTTGGGCGGTGGAACCTTTGACGTCTCCGTGCTCGAAATCTACGAAGTGGACGGCCAACCTCAGATTGAGGTGAAAGCCACGGCGGGCAACAACAAGCTCGGTGGTGACGACTTTGATGAGAAGATCATCGATTGGATGGTCGCCGAATTCAAGAAGGACACCGGCATTGATTTGTCCAAGGACAAGCAAGCGATGTCGCGCTTGAAGGAAGCCGCTGAGAAGGCCAAAATCGAACTCTCAGGCACCCAGCAAACCCAGGTCAACCTGCCGTTCATCTCCATGGCCGACGGCCAACCGGTTCACATGGACCTCTCGCTCTCCCGAGCCAAGTTTGAGGACCTCATCGCCAAACTCATCGAGAAAACGATGGTTCCCACGCGCCAGGCCATGAAGGACGCCGGACTGAAAAAGGGCGACGTCGACAAGGTCATTCTCGTCGGCGGTTCGACCCGTGTTCCTGCCGTGCAGGAGGCCATCGAAAAAGAG
>CALGEM010000162.1 GCA_937881505.1 uncultured euryarchaeote | reverse complement strand
CGGCTTTACCCAAGTGAACTTCATCAAAGGCTCCGATGTTCATCGGCGCCTCAGCGTTGACCAAAACGGTGCGCGCCCCGTTGGCGTGAGCGATGTGGACCAGGTCGGCTGCAGGATAGACATGCCCGGAACTACCGACGACGATGAAAACATCACAGGCGTCCACTGCGGTGTAAATCTCCTGCATGAACATGGGTTGTTCGCCAAACCAAACGATGTCGGGGCGCAAACGCTGAGGCTCTGCACAACAGGTGCAAGTCAGGAATTCATCGGTCAAATCAGCGGCGTCCATCCGATGTTCGCTCCGTCCGCTGGTCTCGCAACGCAAAGTCACCAGTTGCCCGTGCATGTGGACAACATCCTTGCTGCCGCCCCGCTCGTGTAAATCATCCACGTTTTGTGTGATGAGCAGCATGTGTTCCAGGCCCTCCTCAAGGGATGCGAGGGCCGCATGAGCAGGGTTCGGCTCAACCTCGTGGAGTTGGCGACGTCTGGCTTGGTAGAAGCCCCAAACCAGGGCAGGGTTCGCTCGCCATCCTTGGGGTGTGGCGACGTCTTCGATGCGATGTTCTTCCCAAAGACCATCGTTATCCCTGAACGTTCGAATCCCGGATTCTGCTGAAATGCCTGCGCCCGTTAACACCACCACTCGTTTTCCTTGCATGTCATCACGAGACCTTGAGATTATATGAACCAAACATGAGCGGATCTTGTCGTCGTTTTTTCACAAAATCGGTTGGGTGGTTGACGCTTTCGCTATCAAACATCAGCGACTCGGATGAGCCTGGTTGTTCGGAAGCCCTGAAGAATTTTGATGAAGCGCTTGGCTTGGAATTCAGCATCGAGGTCGTCATCCCCTGTGTCGATGCGCACCGCTTCAAGTCCGATGAGTTTCGACGGGGTGGCAACGCCGAGAATATTTCCGTGCCCAATGAGCCGAAGAACAGCTGGTGAAAGCTGCAAGTTACCGCGCCCAATGAGGAAGCCCTGGCCCCCCATGGGAGAGAGAAGAAGGAGAAGAGGACGCTGCCCGTTTTCGTCGACATGGGCGCTGATGACCTCCAAGAGGCCATTCTCGTTGAGGTCGTTGTGAACGGTGTCTCCGTGTTGGACGTCAATGCCAAGAAGGGTCAATTCTTGATTCAAATGCTCACCCATACGACGCAGTGTGCCGCCGCTTCCCCACACCACCATGAGGTCAGGCTCGTCAGCAAGCAGGGTGGCGACGTGATGGGCCAAGCCCTCAATCGTGTCTTCTTCGCTGACCCGCTCGACCTGTTCCTTCGCACCTTGCATGAAGCGAGGAGAGGACGGTGTCCAGGCTTCGCCGTACATCCGAACCTTCCATTCACCTTTGGCGTACACCGTTTCATCCAAGTCCATGACCTCCGTGATGGCGGTGCGCAAATCACCCAGTGCAAAGGAGAGGACGACTTCTGCAGCGGCTTTTGGTGTGGTTGCAAAACAGCCGGAGTGCATTTTCACACCGCCTGGAACGCCGATAAGGGCCGTCTTTTGTGCATCTTCACCCATCGCTTCCAAGGCCTTGACGATGTCTCGGGTGGTTCCGTCACCACCGGCATAAACCAGCGCCTCAGCACCGGCCTTGACGAGGTCCTGAACGAGTTTTGTTGTGTCTTCTGGGGAAGTGGAGTCGGGTGTAGTGCCCATTACCTCCACCGTGAACGGTGCGTCATTCTCCAGCGAAGGGAGCCATGTTGAACCCATACGACCTTCCCAAACGAGCAAGTCCAAGGTCACGCCGCTTCGATTGAGGGAAGAGGTAGCCAAACCGAGAAGATGGTTCAAGCATTGATGCATACGGGGGCCTGCGCGATCTTCGGCACCCGCTGCACGGGCTTCTTCGGCACGACCATCGCTGCCCTTGAAGCCCAATTTACCGCCCAAGCCAGCGTCGGGGTTGACCACGATGCCCAGGCGCATGGATAGGCGTGGTATCGCTCCCTCAAATAGACCTGCATCCAAGAAGTTCACGATTTAGGTGGTCAAACCACCCGAGCCTTCTTGTGGTGGAGGTGGAATGGAGCACCATGAAAAGGGCCCCAACGGACAAGCCGAACCTTGACGACGTGCTCGCTCGTGATTTTGCAGAACTCAAGGTGGGTGAAGCGAACCTCAAGGCAGCTCCTGAGACGCCAGCCGATGATACGGCGGCTTCCGAAAGCGAGCAAACAACCCCGGCCGTTCCAAAGGCCTACAATCAACGCATCAACGCTGTAGAAGACCGTGAAGCGTTCTCGGTCAAGGCCCCCAAAGCCACGGCAGGCGAGGGAGCACAAACGACGGAGAAGCCTACGCCAACGGTGCTCAAAGCTCCGTCCTCTCAGCCCGGCGACGACTTTGACGTGGACTGGTAGAACGGCCTGCTGGCCTGAGGACGAAGCGCGGGATTCATAGCGAGGGGTCAACCCCGTAGGGGTTGGGGAGACTCGAGACCATGAGCATGATTCACATCACGCTGCCTGACGGAACCGTTAACGAATACGCCTCTGGCATCACCTGCGGCGAGGTTATCACCGATGCCATGGGCAAGAAGCACGGTTGCCTCGCCGCCAAGGTGGACGGTGCCGAATGCGATTTGTCCAAGGTGCTCGACATCAACTGCTCCGTTGAGGGCATCCCTGCTGATTCGGAAGAAGGCATCCATATCCTGCGCCACTCCGCCGCTCACCTTCTGGCGCAAGCCGTCATGGAGCTCTATCCCGGTGCCCTTCCGACCATTGGTCCAGCCATTGACCGTGGATTCTACTATGATTTTGCGATGGAACCCATCACCCAAAGCGACCTCAAAGCGATTGAGAAGAAGATGCATGAACTCGCTCGTCGAAATCTGAACGTTGAGCGGGTTGAACTTGACCAGTCCTCGCTTCGGGAGCACTTTGAGAGCAATCCGTACAAGTTGGAGATCATTGATGATAAACTCGAAGCGGGCGATGGTTCAACCATCTACAAACAGGGCGAATGGTACGACCTCTGTCTGGGCCCGCACGTACCCAGCACCTCGAAACTCATGTTCGTTCGCTTGACATCGGTGTCCACAGCCTACTGGCGAGGCGACCAAGACAGGGAACAACTGGTTCGTATCTACGGTTTGGTCGAGCCTTCAAAAGAGGCACTGAAGGCCACATTAACGCGTATTGAGGAGGCCAAAAAACGAGACCACCGCAAACTCGGAAAGGACCTGCAACTGTTCCACATCGATGAAGAGGTGGGTCAAGGGCTCATTCTCTGGACCCCCCGTGGCGCCGTTGTACGACAGGAATTGCAAGATTTCATCTCGCACCACCTTCGTCGCCAAGGCTACGCTCAGGTGTTCACGCCCCACATTGGAAAATTGGATTTGTACAGAACTTCCGGCCATTTCCCGTACTACCAAGAATCGCAATACCCTCCGCTGGTCGAGCGCGAATTGATGAAGAAACTCGCCGATGAAGGCTGCACCTGCGGCGACCTGTCGAACATGATGAAGTCAGGGGAAATTGACGGCTATATGCTCAAGCCGATGAACTGCCCTCACCACGTGAAAATCTACGCCAGTCAACCGCGTTCCTACCGCAACCTCCCCTTGCGACTGGCCGAATTTGGAACCGTCTACCGGTGGGAACAATCCGGCGAAATCTCAGGGATGACCCGTGTTCGAGGCTTCACCCAAGACGACGCTCACCTGTTCGTGACCGAAGAGCAACTCGCTGAAGAGGTGCTGGGCTGCATTGAACTCGTGCAGATCATTTTCGATAAACTCGGCATGGAGGATTACCGTGTCCGAGTCGGTTTGCGCGACCCCGATTCCGGCAAGTACGTCGGCGACCCAGAACGCTGGGACAAGGCAGAGGAAGCCTGTCGAGCGGCAGCAGAATCACTTGGTGTCCCGTGGTCGGAAGAGGAAGGCGAAGCGGCCTTTTACGGGCCAAAAATTGACTTCGTCGTCAAGGACGTCATCGGCCGAGAATGGCAGTTAGGAACCGTTCAGGTCGACTATAACCTCCCAGAACGCTTTGATTTGACCTACAAGGGCAGTGACGGCGAGCTCCACCGGCCCGTCATGATTCATCGCGCCCCATTTGGCTCGATGGAACGGTTCTGTGGTGTGCTCATCGAACACTTTGCAGGTCGCTTCCCCACCTGGCTCACGCCGACCCAATGCCACGTCATCACGATTCGCGAAGAACACACCGCTTACGCTGCTAAAGTCGCCGATGCTCTGCGAGCAGAGGGGGTTCGTGTTGAAGTGGACGACTCCGGCAATAACATCATGAAGAAAATTCGCAATCACCGCAAACTTCAGCCCGCCTACCTCGTCATCCTTGGCGATGATGAGATGAGCAACGAAACCGTGAGTTTACGAGCCCGCAACGGCGACCAAATCGCGGGGATTCCCCTCAACACCTTTGTAGCCGACCTCAAGAATGAAATCACCGAAAAGGTCAGCCAGCCTTCCCTTGTTCCACCTTCAACCGAGTGATCCACGATGAGTTC
>CALGEM010000161.1 GCA_937881505.1 uncultured euryarchaeote | reverse complement strand
GCCACTTGCGTTGATGTCCTTGACCATGCATGCGGTTCCGATGCATGTGCTGCTGCTTGAGCCGCTTGCTGCACCGGTTCCGTATTGGAAGGTGATGTTGGTCATGGCCTGGCCGACGAGGAGTTCGGCACCTTCGGAACTGGCCGTCAGGTTCTGCACGCCGAGGCCCGAACTGGTGTGAATGCCGTTGCCACCGGTGATCGGTCCGTCGATGCGCTGACCGGGTGTCAGGTTCCACGCATCGCTCACGGTCACGGATTCTGGTTCCCACTGGAGAATCGTGTTTCGGTAACCCTGCGGACAGCTGGAAGCTGTGTTGTGCCCGCATTGGTTGGCCATGGCAAAGGTTGACCCAAAGAGAAGGGGTTGTCCGTGGAAGTAAGTCGTCTGGCCACCGGGAATGGTTTGACTCACACCCGTCTGGTTTGCTGCGTTGTAGGCGATCAATCGTCCGCCACCTGCGAAGTACACGGTGTCACCGTACACGCCGAGCAATCTGGACCAAGGACTGACATACCCGACCGCACTGGAACCAGAACTAGGCACTTGCCAGAGCGTGTCGTTGGCCGGTGAATAAAACGCCCACTCATAACTGCTTGTAGTTGGTGTCCGTCTCGCTGAAACGATCAACTCACCGTTATCGAGCATGGCAAGGCGGATGTACGTAAATCGACCTTGGTTGTACGGGGATGTTCCGACACTGTCAAAGGTGGTCGAAAGATTGGTCATGTGCCAGTGGGTTGAGTTGGTGGTGCTGTACCCCCAGAGGTCGTACATGTCTGCGTTTGACGATGAGGTCATGTTGCTTCGTGCAATGAAATACATCTCTGTACCGTCGCGGATGAAAGGTGATGAAAATTCTCCGTTGAACCTCAACGCACCATCGCAGACGTTGTTGTACACCACGGAGGTGCAAAATTCACCCAGTGCCCAAGCCGTGTCGTTGTTGGAATCGTAAATCCAGTATTCTGAACCGTTTCCTCCTGTAGCGCCGCTGCCATGATAGTAGGTAGCAGGATCCGACCCGATGAAAAGGAGTTGTCCGTTGGAGACCAAACCTCCAGCGGGGTCACCAAACATCCCCTTGGTGGGAAGTGAAGGAACAGTGTACCACGTACCGTTTTCCGTGCTGAACACTTGTCCAATGTTCACTGGTGCTCCAAGAAGCAATTGGAAATTGAAAATCTTCGTTCCAACAATCATCAGTTGGCTGGCAGGAGTACCTGTTGGAGCTGGAAGGGCCCAAGTGGTCTGATTGTCAACGTTGTAAGCAAAGAACGATGAAGACCCTCCATGGCCTGAAATTGTCGAACTAGTAGCAATGTAGATTGTTCGACCAACAATCACAGCCGTCTTCACGAGGTTGTTGTGGGAAGAGACGAGATAGATGGTGTCGTTGGCTGGGTTGTAGGCATGCAAATCCCCTCGTTGGTCGTTGAGGGCTTGAGGATTCGAAAACGTGGGATGGTAGGTGAAGTAAGTGAGGCCGTCAACCATGCCCACGTAGCGGCCAACCATACCGGGACAGTTGCTGGAAGAAGCGGTGATGGGTTGCCAAGTGGTGTGGTTGGTGGCGTTGTAGGCCATCGGGCACCCCACCCTGGTGGTGTGTGCGAGCGTTCCTTGGAAAAGAATGGCGTCTGTGCCCAGGGCGATGTATTCCGAGCCTCTGAGGGGGGCGATGCTTCCGGTCGCCCAGATGGTGTTGTTGCCGTACATCACCGACGTCGATGGCGAATGAGCGACCACGGGTTCAGCGTCGTCCAGCGTTTCTTCGTCGCCCGACCTGACATTCATGAGGTCAAGGTAACCGACCTGGGTCATCAGCACCATGAGGATGGACAACATCAGGGGAGTTCGTACTTCGGCAAGGCGTCCGCTGGACATAATTGGGTCATTCCCGCGACGGTCAATAG
>CALGEM010000160.1 GCA_937881505.1 uncultured euryarchaeote | reverse complement strand
CGTTCCCGGCGAGGCAGACGGCCGACCCCACATCGCCATCGCCCCCAACAAGGCCGACCACATGGCGCTCTTGCCGTTGGTCGCATCGCTGCGGGAAGCCGGCGCTCGGGTCGAATTGTTGCTCACGAAGAAGAACTACGGGCGCATCATCAAGTGGACCGAAGGCATTGGCGCCAGCCATCTGCTGGTGGTCAAGCCTGAGGATTTGGAGGCAGGCACCGGCCGCCTCATCAATTTCAAATCGGGCGACCGAGTTGACGTAGAACTCAACGCTTCCTCAGTGCTGGATGCGTTGTGAGCATCCCAGAGCGAGCGTGAATCAATCACGCTTCGTCTTCGTTCTCTCGTCGCTGATTGACAAAGAGCGCCATGCCGAGAGCGGCCGAGGCAGCCACGAGGGTGAAGCCTGGAGTGTCTTCCATATCGTCCAGCATGTCGTCATCAACGATTTCGAAACCCTCTTCCCAGGATAAAGGGTCAATGGGCATCTCAAGGCGGCTCTCCGTGCCGAGTTTGATGGCAAACCAGGCAGGATCACCTTCAATGAGAACGCCACCAGGGCCGGTGTTTTGTCGGTTTCCTTTGACCTTCATGGTGACTTCGATGATGGGGTTATCGTCTCGGCCGTCCCATTCCATGTGGTCTTCGGTAACGGCGAAGGCGAAGGGCACGTTTTGCTCGCCCTGTTGGATGCCAGTGAACTGGTTGGTCCACACTTCTGCACCACCTCGGAAGACGGTGATGTTGAGGTTTTCACAATCGTTGTTGCACGGGCCGTTGTTGTCGCCGTTGGTCCAATCCCCGCCCACGTCAATCTTGAAGTTTCCACGGAATTCACCGTTTTCTTCCATCAGCAGTTGCTTGTTGAGGTCGGGTTTCATGCGGAAGCGCAAGTCAATGTTGATGACGCCGTTGTCCTTTTCTTCTCGGTATTCGCCTTCTTCAGTTGAGTCAGCATCGCTGCTGTTGAAGTGGGACCAAGGGTCAGAAAAACCATCGTGGTAGAGGTACATCGTGGTGTTGTTGGCGTTGGGCTGGCGCGGGTCTTCTTGCTGTTCTTGTTGTGCGGTTACATCGCCTGCCTGCACGGGAACGAGCAGCATGGCGACGAGGAACAACGCAATCACGGCGGTGCGACGCATGGTAAATCCACCACAGGGCTTGCATTTGAAGCCTTCTTCATAGGGTGCGAGAAAGCATCAATCGTTCCAACGCTGGAAATCCATGTTGTTGGGGCGTTCCGCCTGCTGTTGTCGGGTCAGCCGGAGGGCTTCTCCCAGTGCATCGGGTTTCATTCGAGCCGTGTTGAGGTCTGTTCCACCCACGCCGGTGATAATGGCCATGACCTTGATGGTATCACCAAAGCCGGCATCTTGACGAGCACCCCAAATCACGTTGGCGTTCTCGCTGACCTTCGCAGTCAACAGGTCAACCACCTGATTGGCGGATTCAAGGGTCATGTAGGGTCCACCCGTGACGTGAATCAACACCCCGGTTGCACCGGTGATGTCCACATCAAGGAGCGGATGGTTGAGCGCTTCATGAACCACTTCTTCGGGACCGCGGTCGGACTCGCCGTAGAGCATCATGGTGACGCCGCCGTTGGCCATGATGGCCCGAATATCGGCGAAGTCCAGGTTGATGAGCGAAGGCAAGGTGATGGTCTCAACGATGCCCTTGACGATTTCAGCGACGAGCTGGTCCATGATGGAGAAGGCTTCGTCGAGGGGCAGGTTGGGCACGAAGTGGAGCAGGCGGTTGTTGTCGAGCACGAGCACGGCGTCAGCACAACGTCGCAGGGATTCCAGGCCCTCGAGGGCGCGAGCCATGCGCTGGCGGCGCTCAACGTGGAAGGGCGTGGTGACAATACCGACGACCAGGGCTCCGGCGGCCTTGGCTTCTTCAGCGACAATGGGGCAGATGCCGGTGCCTGAGCCGCCGCCAAGTCCGGAGGCGATGAAGACGAGGTCAGCGCCGGTGACGATG
>CALGEM010000159.1 GCA_937881505.1 uncultured euryarchaeote | reverse complement strand
CGAGATGACCATCGTGGATTCCGAAATGACCGTGGGGGTCGAGACAACCGCGGGGGTCGAGACAACCGTGGATTCAGAAACGACCGCGGTGGGGAACGACAACAACGCGGCACGTTCAACGATAACGATTGGACCTGTCCAGAATGCAAGAACTCCAATTTCGCCTTCAGAAACGTCTGCAATCGATGCGAGGCCCCACGGCCGGGTGGCAGCGGTGGCGGTGGTGGACGACGAGATCGCTACGACCGTGGGGGCCGGGACAACCGTGGATTCAGAAACGACCGTGGTGGGCGCGACAACAGGGGTGGCAACCGACAACAACGTGGAACGTTCACCAACAACGATTGGACCTGTCCTAAGTGTCAGAATTCCAATTTCTCCTTCAGAAATGTCTGCAACCGGTGTGAGGAACCTCGCCCGGGTGGTGGCGGAGGAGGTGGCGGACGACGAGACGATCGTGGCCAGCGCTCCAACGGCTATCAACAAAGGGACAACAACCGTGGCAGAGGCCGCGATGGTGGCCAGCAACGGGGACGCCCCCAACAGGGCCGTGGCGGTTCTCGCCCACAACATCGTCGGTCTTCGGATGTTCAACCCCGCAGAGCCAGGGGTAAACGCTCAGGCCATGCACACAATCAACCACCGCGCGATTTTAGAACGACGCCTCGGAAGTTTGAGCGCAAAGATGACTGAACGGACGTGAAGACATGAGTGCTGAATCGCATTACCTCAATGCGCTGGAAGCCCTGGATGAAGGCGACCGAGACCTCGCGAAGAAGGAAGCAAAAAAGGCGACAACACTGGACCCTGAACATTTGGAAGCATGGTCCGTTTATGTTGACGCTTGTCTGCCACTCCCCGGTGTACCGGCCACGATGGCACAGGCTGCCCAAGCTCTTTCCGCCGTCAAGAAAATCATCGCTCTTGACCCCTCGCGCATGGACATGTGGGTGCGAGGCGGTCGCCTCATGGCCGACGACCTCGGTATGCTCCACGATGCACTGCACTGGTGGCAAGACTGCCGGGAAATCGCCCCTCGCGAAGTCACACCCGTGGTCGAAATGGCCTCGATCCTCGCCGACATGGGAGAATACGCCGAAGCTCAAGCAAGACTCCAATCCATTTTGGACGACAACATGGACGTCGGCATGACTCAATTTCGGAAAATCAACGGACTCTTGCAACTTGTTCGAGCGGCGGCGGCGCAACAGCAGAAGGACATTTTCAAACCCTACGAGAAACATCATGATGGCTGGGAAGCCATTCGCCAAAAAATGCGGAAACCGCCCATGTCTGAGAATTTCATCTTCCTCATCACAGCCGTTCCTATCTTGCTGCTCCTCGTGGTCATGCTCCAAGGTATTGGCGAGCCGTCCCTTGGCACGCTGTGTTTGAACACCCTCGTCATTTTCATCGTCATCATGGTGTGCATGCGGAATGCAAAACGCTGGTTCCAAATCATCAACCGTCCAGCATTCAATCTGCTTCGAGCCATGAACTTTGAAGCCGCTACAGGCTACACCGTTCTTGATGAAGACATTCGAACCTCGGTGCTTTACATGTACATCATGCAGCGTAAGCCTACGGCGTGGCAAGAACGTACACTGAAGATCATCGACAACGGGAAATCCCTTCCCAACAATTGGCGACTACGTCTACCCAACTTTGAATCACACTCGGTTGAGGGCGTTGAAGAAGTGCACGACGACTCGCCCCTCGAACCCTACGAGGAAGAGTGAGCACCGGCACGAAGGGCATCGCCCCCGTTCATGATGAGCGCAAAACATGGAAAAAACCGCCTGCAATCATCATTAGCATCGGCACGATAACAGCCGCTAAACACCAACCAAAGGTTCTGCGAACCATGTGATGGAGTTCGTGGTCTTCTGAAACCGCACCCTGTTCCCAAACATGGTGGTTCAAGGCAAAACCGAGCAACCCAAGCAAGATCCCAACCCCCATGAGGGGGCCGAGTGGCAAGCCGATGATCCCCATCCAACGGGCAAGGCGAGCATGGCGCCTCATACGTCCACGTTCAACCGACATCAAAGCACCTCAGGCGCTCGACATCATTGTTGTGATTGGGCGTATTGAATGGCGTATTGCTGAGCATAAGCGGCCGCAGTCGCTGCATCGTAACCTTGGCCAACGAACTGCTGGTAGTACTGTTCGTAAATCGCCTGGTCAAAGGCAGCAGCTGGTTGTGCTGCTGCTGGCTGTGCTGCTGCTGCTGGCTGTGCTGCTGCACCGCCCACGTATTGGGCTGCAAAGGCTCTGGCTGTTTCCTCAGGGTAGCCTTGAGCAATCAACTGCTGCACGTACTGCTCGGTTGGGTCCAAAGCATCGGCACCAAAGCCACTGTCCATGCCTGCAAAGGCTTCGTCGTCGTCGCCACCACGGCGCATGAACATCATCGTACCGAAGACGATGAGCAAAAGAACAACGCCGCCGATGATGAGCATCGTGGTGTCCAATCCACCGGAAACGTCGTCGCCACCGTTGTCGGTTTGCGTGTTGTCCGTCCATAGACCGGTGGTTGGGTCATAGGACCATGCACCGTCCCACTGGCAATCGCCGTTAGCGTCGAGGATGAATTCGCCACCTGCCTCAATCGCTTGAGGGTCAGCTTCCAGGCCTTGACAAGCAGGGAGATTCAGTTCAATCCATTTGATGGTGACCCATCGCTCGTTGGGGGCATCGCCTTCGTAGTACTTGATGTAAACACGCTGAGTACGAGACTCCGCGGTGTATAGGCCGCTCATGTCAAGCGTGATATCAAATCGGTCGCCGTCGCCCAATGCTGGACTCTTGCCCCAAAGCTTCTGAACACTCATGTTGTACTTCATCACCGATGATGCGGAGAAGTTTTCAGCGAAGAAAGCTGCTTCAACGTATACTTCGCCTGTTTCTGCACCAGAAAGTACGCTTCCGGAGATGGTCAGCTCATCCTCTTGGAACTTGGAAGCGTTCAATTGAACGTTGTCCCATTGGATGGCGGGTTCCTCATCACCAAAGCCTTCCGGTACAATGACGAAGTACATTCGGTGCTTTTCTGAGAACGTGTTCGCTCTATCGGTGACGACCAATTCTATTCGAATTTGATTCTCGGTTGTGCCGGTGGAGTCCACGGTGACGTTCTTGAATTTGTACGACCATTTTCCGCCGCTGGCTGCTGTTTGCGTAAAGGTATGGCCGTTGATGTCGAAGGAATCGTCGCCGTAAGGCGCATCGAACAGAACCTTCCATTCGTAGACCTCAATACCGTTGCCTTCCAAGGCATCCAAGTCGCTTGAGTTGCTGGCATCAAAGTGAATGACCAACTCAGCATCATCGCCTTCACCTTGGAGAATGATACGGTGAACATCCCACTCTTCATTGGAAACCGTCTTGGTTCCCATGAACTCAACGTTGTCTTCGTATTCCTCGCGCATGTCAATGACGGCATCGGCCTCCGGCCGGTATTCGTCGGCGTTGATATCGTTGGTTTCAACGGTCACATCGATGATACGAGCGTGGCCTGCTTCATCGTGCAACATCAACGTGATGTGCCATTGCTCACCTTGGGCGCATCCCGTCTGCGATGCGAGGTCCGCCTTACAGAAGGTCATGCTCGGGTTAGGACCGGTGGTGTGCCCAGTGACGCCGCTGGCAAGGGTGCTGCCATCCCAGCTGGTCGGGCCATCAATGATCCAGTCGGCCACAAGTGATACAGTGGTGTCAGTGGTGTAGCCAAAGTTCAGGGTTGCACCGCTCTTCATGTAATGGACAGCATACTTGGGCGATGTGCTGGGATCTCTCTTTGGCATTTCAGGGTCTCCGGAACCAGTGGCAATGGTGATTTCAAGACCAGCGCCTTGAACACCGAAATCGTCTGGGTATCCAGTGACATTGTATTTCAAGAGGTTGCCGAGGAGCGGGAAGGTGGTGCTGTCGGCACGCTCGGAATGGGTCGCTACGTCAATGGTGGAGATGATGAGGCCGCCTTCTTGATAACTGCAAACTCCGAGGACGGTGTCCTGGATATCTTCCGATGAACGAATGATTCGCTGGAATTCGCCGCCATTTTCCATGTAGCCGCCACCGCAAACCCGAGGCACTTCGTTGGTGCTCACCGACTTGGTGTTCATGACCGCCTGAGCGACACCGGAATTGGCATCGAAGCCTTGGAAGGCGTTGACATCAATGTTGTCCATGAAGGGGTGGTAAGGGTCAGCGAGGTCCATCGTGCTAAAGGTAACTTGTTCGTTTGGATCGGTGACGCTTCTGATATCCAACCCAAACGGAAGGCGAGAGACTGTGTCGCTGCCGTAGATCTGGGAACCGAGCGGGCCCAAGTGAGCCTGAATAGTACCTCCAGAGGCCATGAAGTTCTCCAACACAGTTACACGGCCCGGTTCACCGATTTCTTCGTAGTATCCGCCACCACCGAATTGGGTGTCTTTCGCGGCCAAGATATCTTGCCATGGCATGATAATCTTGTTGTAGTGGGTGAACCAACCAGCGTCAAAGTAGGTGTCCCAATCGTTGACCTCGTATTGGGTGTAGGTCATACCGAGGATGGCAAGGTCTTCCTTGATGGCACTGGTTCGAATCGAAGTGTCCGATAGGATGGCCACATCAACGTTCTCGGCAAAGGTTGCGTGGAAGTAGCGTGTGTTACCCGTTTCGCTGCCGTCGGCTAGAGTGGCATACACAGAGATGTTGTACGTGGCGCCATCGGTCCATTGTTGTCCACCGGGTTCGCCCTCCCAGGGAGTGAAACTGAAGTCGGTTCGTTGTGAGCTCTGCAGTGTTTGCACAGGAATAGACGATTGATAGACCATTGAACCGTCAGCCATGTCGTGGATGTCCATAGTGAAGACATAATCTCCAGCGAGAACACCGTTGATCGCAGAGTAATCCCAGGTGTGCGAAAGTGCACTATCAATAGGGAGCACACAGGCAAGCGTTTGGTCCTCCATGCACTTCAGCGTATTGGGGCTTCCAATGGATACATCGACGGATTCAACGTTGAAAATCACGCGCTTGATGTTGTTGGATTCTGAGATTTCATTGGCCCCAAACCATGCCGTTCCAGCCGTCGTGTTGTCAAACACTGTCCGAACATCAAGACGATACACGCCGACTTCGAATTCATGTTGTGCTACATTCGTCAATGCAGAGTCTTCAGCATCCACGTTTGTGCGGGAGTCGGTATAGCTGGCAACCTCCAAGAAGGTGTATTCCTGAAGTGAGATGTTGTTGAAGCCAACACCCTTGAAACCGTCGTTGACCCCGTTCCTACCGTCTTCGTCCGATTGGAATTCAAGGAGAATGTCTACATTGGAGCCTTTGAGCGACATACACTCGTATCGCCACTGAGATGAATCCAACGATGAGCGGTTTTGAATGTAGAGGTGGGTCAAATCAATGCTCGCTGTCTTCACAAGGTCGTCGGTGTTGTAGAATACGTTGTACGCATCTCCGTCATCGTTGATCGGGTCGCCGATTTCTAGAAGTTCTGTCATGTCAAACGATTCGCTGCTGTTTGTGATACCATCACCGTTATCGTCGTTGCGACAACTATCGTCTTCGTTGTAATCGTTCCACTGGGCGATGACAAGACCGGTGTAGTTATTTCCATTGTTGGAATAATCCACGCTCATAGAGACATAGTCGGATGGCTGGTTTTGTCCATCAAAATCGGTTTGGAAGAACGTGTCTGCATAATACTCAAAGTTGAACGAAACAAAGTCGCCGCTCATGCTCGTCAAATCGATGTTTGGAATGATGAGCGTTTCGTTGGACCATGCGTCCTCGTAGCCCTTGGTTGAGGTCTCACACGGGTGGCCGAACCAATAGGCGTTGCTGTCGAAAATCGGTGTACTGCAGGTGTTATCATTGTAGATCTTACCTTTGGGTGCTTGACCACCGTCTCCACGCTCTGAGTGTCGGTAGCCTGCGGCACCACCCTCAAAGGACTCCTCACAAACTGCGGAGGGCGTACCACAATACACGTCAGAAGGTGTTGCGGAGAACACCGTCGCTTCAATATCAAAGTCGACCTCGGTGTTTCCATAGTTGTTGGTGTTCACAGCAATGTCATACACGCCTTGTGCATACAAACTCCCAGGCTTGAAGAAATCAATGGACTCAACCATGGGGTCATAGAGATTGAACGGCGTGACATACGCAATGATATCGTCGTTGATGGCCTGTTCATCCCAACTGTTGCCTGTCAGTTTCGCAGAAATACGGTACGTGGTGTCGTTCAGCAGATTCGCTTGTATGGATGCTGTGAAGTCTTGTCCGGGTTCAAGGTTGTTAAACGGACCGATGGTCGTCGATTGCGATTGTGGATTGGGCAGGAAGGCCGTGTTTTGCTTCCAAATGGTGATGTTGTCAACTGCAAAACCGTCAAGGCCGGACCAACGGCTCTCGTTATCATCGGCGGTTGAACCTTCAAAGCCGGTTCTGAATCGGAAACGAATGTCAACGGTCTCGTTCGCCCAAGGAGAGAGGTCAAACACGCCCAAATCTTCCTGAGTGAAGTTGTCCCACCCATAGTGAGTGCCAGCATAATACAATCCAGAAACACGGCTTTCAGGATAGTATCCAAAGGCCTGCTTGTAGGTGCGGTCGTTGTCAAAACCTCCCCACATCGAGGCTCCGGAATCACATGCATTTGAGAAGGTAGCAAGGCCAGGACAAGCGATAAGGTTCCATCCGGAATCTTCGCTGTAGACCTCGACGAGAGCAAGGTCGTCCCAGATATCGCCGGGAACGAAGACCTGCCCGCCCGTGGTGGTCGTGGCGTATTGTCCAAGCGCACCATAGCCGAGTGAACGGAAGAGTTCAACGCTCATGAAAGCACGATCGGCGCCGGTCAGGTCAACGTCGTTGAGCACCATGGCATCGTCCCAATTCTTGCCGTATCCACTCCACTCATCACCGGAGGAATTTGTCTTCATGTTGCCTGCCCACATGAAATCGGTGGGGTTTTGATAATTCGCAGAAAAATTCTCTCTGTTCGACCCGGTTCCTGATGCTCCGACGGAATGGTTAGTCTCCAAATGCCAATTGGTGGCGCCGTCAACATACTCCTCAAACGTCCATGTACAGCCGGAGGCGCACCCTGATTTGACTTCAGGGCTGTCCCAATCGTTGGCGTAGACGGTGGTGTTAGTCGAATTGGCTTCATCAACCACTTGCAGCACCAAATCAAGGTCGGCCGACTGGCCGTTGAGAATGTCCATGCCGGTGTTGGTAACGGTAACCTCGATGTCTCGGGTTCCTTCACCAACGATGCCGTAGTATCGGTCGGTTGGAGAAATATCCAAATCGGTCACTGCCATGTCCTTGTTGTCCATCTCGATGATCGTTATCGTGTCGTATTGCCCTGCCCATCCAAGGTTGTCCCTCCAATTGCCAAATGCGTAATCGGTGTGACCAACAGCGATGTCAATGGCTGAATTACTGCCACCAGCGAGTTCTCCAACGGCTACTGTCGATGGACGGCGGCTTGCTGGGTAGGAAAGAGGGCTCACGTGGCCTCCGTTGCCGTCAGAGAGTGTCACTTGAATGGTGGTGGGGTAGGTGAGAATAAACGAGGATTCGGTACCACCGGCCGAATCTGTGGTGTTTTCTTGGAAAGCGATGGTGGGGTTCACAAAGTCTGCTTCGCCGTCGCCGTTCAAATCATAAGCCCCGATGGAGTATGAAATGTAGGGCCCAAAGTAAGCCTTCTGAGTGGACGAGGGTGTGCTTCCAAAGTTGCCTTGAGCAGAAGCGGTCTTGTAGGAGATGTTTTCTGCACTGTTATCCATCATTGCGATGGTGTCAATGTATCCATTACCTCCGACATCAGCAAGAGCCAAGTCCCTTGAGAAGGGGTGCCCGAACTGCAGAACGGTTGGATTGGTGGTCGTGATGTCAGCAGGGTAGGACCCAGGCGTGCTCGCAACACCGGTACAGGAATACTCTACAATTGTCACGTTGTCAACGTTTCCGGGATTGGTGGTTTGACCGCTGGTGTAGTCAACACCGTAGCCGCGGAGCAAGAAAATATCATCGTCGGTGCACGAGCCACCGATACCAACGCTTTGCGTTTCCCCGTAATCACCGACTTCAAACGTCTGATAGATGTGTTGCGTTGAGGTGCCTAGGAAGGTCGGGGAGCCTTGGGTAGTCGACGTGATGGGGCTGCGGTAGGTCACGATGTTTTGGCGAGACAGGTCTTCTTCCAATTCAAGGACGTAGATGTCATCGTTGCCGTCTTGGTCGGCATCTCCAACTTTCATATCCCACACCCAAAAGTGCGTGTAGCGCTGACCGATGGTCCAGTCGCGGTTGCCGCAGCCATCGTTTTGAATGATGGTGACGTTGCCTGGTTCACCAGCTGGTGCGCCCTGGTCGTTGGTCTTGAACGGATTGTTCTTCTGATAAATCACGATGTCAATGGCGCTGTCGCCGGTGAATTCACCCACTTCCACCTGCTCAACGTTGGCGAACTCATCCCAGTCTGCGTTTCGGCTTTGATTTCCGGCGACCCAGATGTCCTGTCGCTCGTTGAAGTTTCCATTGCCGTCGTTGTAGAGAATCGTCATGCTGTGCGTACCGTCGGTCGCCACAGCAAGGTCGTTATGCCCATCACAGTCGAAATCGCCTATGGCGAGGTCCGTAGGATCACGGTTTGTTGTGTAGGAACGTGCCACCGATGCGCTGGCCGTGGTGGCAAGAGCGGCGGTGGTGCTGAGAACCATCAACAGGGTCAAGAAGATACTTCGGATTCGGGCCTTAGAGAGGTCGTTCTGGGTTAGCATGGACATCACTTGTCTGCGCGACGGCCTGTTCGGATATAATGCCTTTGCACTTAAGTTCCCAAACAGCAGAGGCGCAAGCCCTCGTTTTTGTTCAAAATTAACCAGTTTTTCTCCCGCGAATTCCGACTGAAATTCATCGTCTAAAATCGCCCTGCAAGCCACTTCGGAGAAGGACCCCATCCTGTGGAGTCACCGCCGTGAATTTTCACCAATTTTCCGGCTGAAAACAACGAATCCAGCCACACCTCAAGCGCCGTGCCCTCACGACCACCCAGTTTGCTGCTGGCAATCTCTTCAATGTCCTCGGTTCGCAAGCCCGTTATGCCATGGTCTCGAACCACCAACTGGAGCAATTCGCGCAACCATGCTTCCGCCATGGGGTCCACGCTTGTTGCGCCTTGGACCGGTTGGGGCGGATCCATGTCCTCAAGAATCTCCATCAACTCAATGACGTCAGGTCGTTCGGCTGCCGCCAGTCCCACTTGATTCAATTTCTCCTCAAGATTCAACTCGCCGATGGGGCGACGGACGACGGGAATGCGGCTTGGGTCCGGTTCTGGACCCATATCGGCGGGCCGAGTGGATTCCGGTGCATCTTCCATTTCGATGTTGATGCCCGCCTTTTGCCGTTCAACGCTCACGCTCGACAGGTTGGTTGCTTGGACCTCCGTTGCCGTTGGCATGGTCCAGCCCACACCGGCAAGGCCCAGTTCCTCGACATATTGCTGCACCCAGCCCGCCTCGCCTTCGATGACGATGTTGACATCGTGATCGTCCGACCGGAAACGGTAGCGAACGTTGCCTCGGAGTTGACGCATCAATCAGCCCTGCGGGTCGTCTGATTTTCAACCTGCTGGACTCATGCGGTGGATTGTGCCATCTCTCGCAAAACGGTGTGGAGGATGCCGCCGTTGCGGTAATACTCCACCTCAACAGGCGTGTCAAGACGCACCTGTGCCTCAAAGGTGGAGGCGGTTCCATCGGAATGAGCGACATGGACGGTCAGCCACTGGAGCGGCTGGACATCGTCTGTCAACGGGATGGTGAAACTCTCCTCGCCCGTCAAGCCGAGCGATGCATGAGATTCGCCCTCTTTGAAGGTCAGCGGCAGCACACCCATGCCGACGAGGTTGGAACGGTGGATGCGTTCAAATGAGGTCGCAATCACAGCCTTGACGCCTAGAAGGTAGGTGCCCTTGGCCGCCCAGTCCCGAGAGGACCCCGTGCCGTACTGGCTGCCGGCGAGAACAACCTTCGGTGCAGTGATTTGGGCCGCATCGTAAACCGACATGACCTCGCCCGTTTCGTGGTTAAGCGCATAACCGCCCTCTGTCCCAGGGGCCATTTGATTGCGAATACGAACATTCGCAAACGTACCACGCATCATGATTTCGTGGTTTCCACGGCGGCTTCCGAAGGAATTGAAATCGCCTCGCTTCACGTTTCGTTCAACCAGCCACTGGCCCGCAGGCCCGCTCTCCGGGAAGGACCCAGCAGGGGAGATGTGATCGGTGGTGATGGAATCGCCGAGCTTCAACAACACCTTGGCGCCCTCGATGGGCGCGATGGGTTCAGGCGTGGCAGAAAGCCCGCTGAAGAAGGTGGGAAGGCGGATGTACGTCGAGGCATCGTCCCACGGGTAAAGCGGAGAAGGTGCTGCAGGAATGCTGTTCCACCGAGGTTCGTTCATGGCATCGGCGTAGCGCTGTCGGAACATCTCGGGCGTGATGACCTTCATCGCCTCGTTGACCTCCTCTTCGCTCGGCCAAATTTCAGACAGCATAACCGGTTGTCCGTCCGAGTCGTGCCCAATGGGTTCGGTGGTCAAATCCACGTCCAAGTTACCTGCAATGGCGTAGGCCACCACGAGGGGAGGGCTTGCAAGATAGGAGGCTTTGACCTTCCCGTGAACGCGCCCTTCGAAGTTGCGATTTCCGGAAAGAACAGACCCCACGATGAGACCCGCTTCGTCAATGGCCGCCTCGATGGGGTCATCCAGTGGCCCAGAGTTCCCAATACACGTGGTGCAACCGTAGCCAACCGTGTGGAAGCCCATGGCGTTCAGGTCGTCTTGCAAACCGGTCGCTTCGTAGTATTCGGTGACCACACGACTGCCTGGAGCAAGCGAGGTCCGCACCCAAGGCTTGACCGTCAACCCTCGCTGACGGGCTTTGCGAGCGACCAAACCGGCCGCCATCATGACGCCGGGATTGGAGGTGTTGGTGCACGAGGTGATGGCGGCGATGACAACATCGCCGTGGTTCAAGTCAAACATTTCGCCGTTCATCTCGACGATGGCGCTCTTGGACAGATCCTCTTTTGCCAATCCGTGGCCTTGATGCCCCACCTCATGGGTCAAACTCTCAATGAAATGCGACTTCATCTTGTCGAGGTCGACACGGTCTTGGGGTCGCTTGGGACCTGCGAGGGCAGGCACGACATCGTTGAGGTTGAGTTCCAACACGGCCGTGTAGGATTTCTCTGCTGCCTCCTCGCCGTACCAGAGACCTTGGGCTTTAGCATAGGCTTCAACGCCAGCAACAGCAGCATCTTCCCGGCCCGTGAGTCGGAGATAGTCAAGCGTGCGCTCATCAACAGGGAAGAAACCGCACGTCGCACCGTATTCGGGCGCCATGTTGGCAATGGTGGCACGGTCGGCCAGCGAAAGGGCCTTCATTCCGGGACCAAAGAACTCAACGAACTTGCCAACCACACCGTGTTCTCGCAGCATTTCCACGATGCGCAAGGTCATGTCCGTGGCGGTCACGGCAGGTTGAAGGCTGCCCGTCAAACGAACGCCAACCACGTCAGGAGCGAGCATGTAGATGGGTTGGCCAAGCATGACCGCTTCGGCTTCAATACCGCCAACGCCCCAGCCGAGCACGCCCAAACCGTTGACCATGGTCGTGTGAGAATCCGTCCCCACCAAGGTGTCGGCCAGCCAAACGCCTTCTTCTTGGCGAGCAACGCTGGCCAGGAATTCAAGGTTGACTTGGTGGACAATGCCACGGGAAGGAGGGACGGCTTGGAAATTGGCTAGCGATTGTTGACCCCACTT
>CALGEM010000158.1 GCA_937881505.1 uncultured euryarchaeote | reverse complement strand
CAATGTCGTTGGAGGTCGCACCGAGGTGGATGCACCAACCGGCTTCTCCGGCAGCCTCCGCCATCGCTTTGGTCAACGCCATGATATCGTGACGAGTTTCAGCCTCGATTTCACTGACCCGTTCTTTGGTGACATCGTTCGGGTTGGCGATGGCAGCAACGGCGTTGTAGTCCTCTTCGGTGACTCGCCCGAGTTGCCAATGAGCCCAAATCAAGGCACGCTCAACCTCGAGTTGCCGTTCATGGCGGCCTAATTCGGACCAAATGTGCTTGAAATCTTGGCAGCCGTAGCGGTAATCGAGCGGGCAGAAGGCCATGCTTCAAGGCATGCGACTCGCTTCATCAACCTTGCCTCCGAGGGCCATGAAACCCTCAGACGACATCGGCTGTCTTTTGGTCGACTACCTCAACAGGAGCCATGACATTTCGAATTAAGAAGATGGCAAGGATAGAAGAGGCCACGAACGAGATGCCGACCCATGAGGACAGGTTGTACCACATCATGGCGACGCCAACAAGCGAACCATAGGAAACCACTTGGCAGAGAGCAGAAGCCAACTCCAGTTTTCGTAGTCGCTCGGCAGGAAGGCGTTGCTCATGTTCGAGTACGAACGTGTAAATGAGGAAATAAATGGCCTGGAAGGGCAAGGCTGCGGCAATGATGGCGAGGGCAACCTCTCGAATCATCACGTAGTCTTTGGATTGCTCGATGCCTTGAAACAGCATGAGGGCGGTGTTGGTCCCCAGAAGGGCGGCCATGATGGTCCAACGCTTGTCTTGTGAAGAGGTTCTGCTCTCAACATTGACGGACTCTTCACTCATTGACTCAGCATTACGCCAATGAGGATTTGATGTTTGCCTATCTCAACTGGGTGAAGAGAGGCAATTTAACCGAGCATACGAATGACCGTACCCGTGATGGCAGCAACGATCAACAACAGCACCATCATTGCGACAGGTCCGTACTGATTTTTGTCATCGAGTGCTGTGCCAAAAATGCCATCTCGTGCGATGGCTTCAGCGAAACTGC
This sequence comes from uncultured euryarchaeote, assembly GCA_937881505.1. GTDB lineage: Archaea > Thermoplasmatota > Poseidoniia > Poseidoniales > Poseidoniaceae > Poseidonia. Next base: position 104 of record CALGEM010000158.1, on the reverse strand, counting down.
CTGCCTCTTCAAATTCCGGCGGGTCACGCCGTGGAATGCGTTCACCCTTGCGAACTTCGCCACTCATAAACCGGCTGAACAGGCTGGGGGTCATAGCCCTTGCG
>CALGEM010000157.1 GCA_937881505.1 uncultured euryarchaeote | reverse complement strand
CTGCTATAGGGTTCGATTTTGCTTCTTCTTCTGTTACGCCACTCATTGCAACAATCATTGGACCATATCCTTCGCCCATTGAGGCGCCGCAATTCATTAGCGCGTAATCTTCAGCAATGTCAGGATAAGCGTGAATGGAGACGGCTGATACTTCCAATTCTTGGTTCATCGCCCGATGGTTCAATGTTTCAATGTCCTGTAATTCATGGACAAAATTGTAGCCGGGCGTTGGAAACGCTCCGGTGGTCATGGCATGGAACATGAATGCATCATCGGGGTCCGGGCTGTGGCCAATCCGCACGATCTTGTTTCCCGATGCATCAACAGGCAGTTCAACGACCATGATTCATTCCACCGGTGTGCCCTTCAAGAACATTCGTTTGAACAATGCACCAATCAAGCAGGCTACCAAGCAAATTGAGGCTGGGTTTCCATAGCGCAGGCCGAGTCTAAAAACCGGAACAAGCCGTCTAAGTGGTGACGATTGAGACGATTGAAAACCTCGCCGTAATATTGGTCAAGTCGCGCATGGGTGAGACCGGATTTTTCCATGGACCACTGAATCACCAACTCACGTTTCATTCCCTGCGTTTCAAATGCTTCCAAATTGTTCAAGAGAGCGGCATGCGCCTCCTGTAAGGGTTCAAGAGGGGTGTCTTTCCTCGCTACAAAGACGCCAAAAATCATCGGCAAGCCTTCCTGTTCCATCCACGCAGTTCCAAGGTCCATCTGGACCATTTCAGGGAACTCACGTGCTGCTTCGAGCGCACGGTCTCCGATGAGGAGAGCACCGTCGGCCATCGCCATCATGGACTCATAATCAGGGCCTGTAGAGACGTATTTCATGTTCCTCCCCTGCTTGGAAATGAGATGTTTGAGCAGGGCCACGGAGGTCGCAGAATCGCTTGGTAGAGCGATGGTTTTCATCGACGTGAGCGGGACTGCACCAAATAACAACACGCTTCCAACCTCGCCCTGACTCCCGATGCCTATGTCAGGAAGGAGAACCAATTCATCGGCATGTTTTGCATAGTCTGCAGCAGGAATCGGAGCAAGAATGCAATCCCTTCTCAAGACATGGCCTGTTAGCCAAGATGGAGGAGCAGACAAGACGTTCCAGGTGGAGTTGAGGTCGTGGTACAAAGGATCGCAATTGATGAATGCCACGCGTCCAAGCGTTGAGGTCCATGTTTCACTCATGTCAATCATCCTTGAGCCATCGGAAGTGGGCGCCGGGAAGGCGGAGGTGGCGGCGTGTAGGCCTCAAATGATGAGTAAGTCGTGTTGCGCTGGACCGGATCGCAACCAGCATCGTTGATGAGGCGAGCGAGTTTTGTTCGGTCGTGGTCCAAAGGTGCAGTGGAGCCAGCAAGGTGCATGATGGATTCCTTTTGGACCGTACCGTCGATGTCGTCCGCGCCAAATTGCAGCCCCAACTCAGCCAGGTGGTCGCCGATGTTCATCCGGTAGGCTTTGATGTGAGGTATGTTGTTCAGCATCAGTCGGGAAACAGCGATGGTTCGTAAAACCTCAGTGCCCGTCGCAAGTTGGGCCTCAGGGAGCCGCGTGTGGTCTGGCAAAAACGGATAGGGAACAAAACACTGGAATCCTTTCGTATTCTCGTTGAGTTCGCGAAGAGAAATCATGTGTTGCAGCCGCTGTTCAAGTCGTTCCACGGTTCCGAAGAGCATGGTGCAATTGGATGGAAGGCCAACCTCATGTGCTTCACGATGAATTTGGAGGTATTCTTCTGAACTTTCTTTTCCATTGCAAATTTGCGCTCGAACATCGTCGTCAAGAATTTCTGCACCGCCACCGGGTAGCGAGGTCAACCCCGAATCTTTGAGCAGACGAAGCACCTCTTTGGTTGGGATGGATGATTTTTGTGCCAGATGTTTGATCTCCACAGCGGTCAACGCTTTGATGGAGATATGGGGGAATTGTTTCTTCGTTGCTCTGAAAAGGCCCTCGTAGTGCTCAACGCCCCAATCGGGGTGGAGGCCACCGACCGAGTGCACCTCGTCAACGGCATGCGCATACTGCTCCAAATCGGCGAGGTATTGCTCCACTGACATGGCGTAGGCATCGGATGCTTTTGGGCCGCGACGGAAGGCACAAAACTTGCAGGCAAGCACGCAAATGTTGGTTTGATTGATGTGGACATTTGAATTGAAGAACGCCTGTGAACCAAACCTCGCTTCCCGAACGCAGTGAGCGAGTGCTCCAATTTCGTGTAAGTCTGGGTGGGTGTACAACACCATGCCATCCTCAAGGGTAAGCGCCTGGTTTTCCATCAGTTTGCCCGCAATGGATTGGAGGTTGGAGCTCCAAGACCTTGCACTGATGTTCTGCACTAACCTGGACAACCAGTCGGCATGTTCGCCTGCGAGAGGAGCAGGTTGGCCAACTGACGTCATGCCTCTGCCTCTCCGGATTCCTTCATGAACATGTGCTTTGTTCCGTCAACGTCGGCGAACTGCAAAGATGCGGGATTTGACGATGAATTTTCGAAACTCTTCGATGATGAACACACTTGATGCGATGAGCACGACCACCGTCCAATCGTTCTGTGTGATTGGATTTGTTCTCAGGAGTGAACCGACTTCAATGCCAAGAAGTGGGATGGACATATCGGCAAGTTGCACGAAGAAAAGCAATATTGGAGGCAGAGGTAGCTAACGCTCTATTGGATGGCAAAATCTCGGACCAAGAGCAAGAAAAGATTGAATCACTGAGAAAAAGGTTTGATTTAAGCGAAGATCATGTGGAAGCGATTATAGAGGTTTTTAAAGACACAAAAAAATAGGTAATAAGCTTTAGGTTGG
>CALGEM010000156.1 GCA_937881505.1 uncultured euryarchaeote | reverse complement strand
CCCCTCGCACCACTTGAAGGCGAGCACGCCCTATCAGCGCCTCGATGTCCATGATGAATCGCCCCAGCTGCCGTTTGGCTACTACGGGATGTTTTGGATCGCCTTGGTGCCACCGCTGTTCGGCCGTTTGCTTCAAAAGCAAGCCAAGGCCGCTGGTCTGCAAGTTTGAATGACCATGATGTGGTCTATTTGGTGTCGGCCTTTTCGTTGATGTTGCCCCAAAAGGAACCAGCATCTTCAGTCACCGTTTCCTCAACAGGGGCGTCATCCGGGAAGTCGGGGAGCAGGTCTTCCTGTTGTTGCCCCATGATGTCGTCCATTGAAGGGAAGGCTGAGGAATCGTACGCATCGATGTTCACAACGGGCCGTTGTTCCGGGGTCGGCAAGAAGCTCGACCCGTCATCATCACTCCAACTCGGACCTGCTGGGGCTTCGCCTTTGAGGGCCATGATGAGGAGATTTCCTCCCATGAACATGACAAATCCTCCCGCCATGATGAACGGAATCGGGAAACAAATCAACAACAAATCGAATCCACCGTTGCTGCCAACTTCTGTCCAAATCATGGTTGGAGCAATGATGAAAGGGAGGCCGAAGGTCATCAGGAAGATGCCCATGAACACGCCCCCTAACCGTTGTGATGGAGCGACGGCGATGGTTTGGTCAGTCTCTTCTTTCTCAACAAGGGCGGCCACCATGACGACAGCCGTATCACGGTCGTAGCCAAGCCGAACCAACTTTTCGACTTCGGCATCAAGGGTTGGACTGGGGGCCACACTTGACCATGATGGGGATTTTTCTTGATAGTTTCCCCGACCAATTACCTATCCGTTAGGTGAATGCTAGGCCGTCAAATCCAGCAGCAATGTTTTGCCGAAACAGGGCTACTGGATGGGTTTTCCAAACATCAGTTCATATACCACATCCGAGCGATATGATATGAAAGGTGTTGAGATGTTATCAGTTCAAGGACTCACAAAGGCCTTCGGTTCTGGCTCAAACAAACTTCAAGTCCTCAAAGGGGTGGACATGAACATCAAACAGGGCGAAATGGTCGCCTTGATGGGCCCGTCCGGGTCTGGCAAGTCCACGTTGCTCAACATCATCGGCGGTTTGCTCGCTGGGGATGACGGCAGCATCACACTGGGCAAGCGAACCTACGGACTGAAGGGGCCCTCCAGCGTCGTCGATGTGCGCCGAGAACTTGTGGGATGGATCTTCCAAGACTTTCACTTGCTCGATAACCTGACCGCGATTGACAACGTCGCGATGGCGCTGGAACTCTCCGGCATGCCTTCGTCCGAAGCGGTCTTCGCTGCACAGACGGCGCTGACCAAAGTCGGTCTTGGCGACCGCATGCACTTCATTCCCGACCAGCTTTCGGGTGGCCAGCAACAGCGCGTGGCCATCGCTCGTGCTATCGCCGGCAACCGCCCCGTCCTTCTCGCCGACGAACCAACGGGCAACCTTGACATCGCCAGCGGCAAAGAGGTCATGGCGCTGTTCAAGGAACTCTGCCACGACGAAGAGAACCCGATTTCCATCCTCATGGTGACCCACGACCCTGATTTGGCATCCAACGCCGACCGCATGTTGCTTCTCAACGATGGTCGTACCGAGGCCTCCGACATCCGCTCGGCCTGGGGCCTTGACCACGAAGACGACACCGCTGCAGAAGCAGCGGAAACCGAGTCCGAAGAAGGAGGCGAGGAAGAATGAGTGAACGTCAAGACGGTTTGACCGACGCTGACTTCTCGGTGGGCCGCTCTCGTTTGAATCGAATCAAGCACCGTGTGGTGGAACTGCCCAGCCGTTTGCGCCTTGCAGGTCAGGGTGCGTGGCGCGGCAAAGAGCGCGGCTTGGCGGTCATCGCCGGTGTGTTCCTCGCATCGCTGGTGATCACGACCGTGCTTGCGTACGGTGTAGGTTTGTCCCAACTCTTCTTCGAAGAATCGCTCAAGTCCGAGCCTTTTGACGCGAAAATCGAGTACGCCCGAACGCCGGTGGAGAACGCCAGTGGCTGGTCCAACAACACCTCGACAATGCTCGAAGTGTGCGATGAACTGATGGATGAATTCTCCCAGTTCAATGATTGCACCCTCGTCCTCGGCCGTCAAGGTATTCACAGTGCGGGTCTGTTCAACATCGAGTTCGTCGTGGCGCAACCCCTTGAAATGCGGGCCATCGCCGACGATGAGAACCCGTACTGGAGTAACGTGACCTTCGACTACCCCGAAGCCGCCGAAGCAGGTCCTCCCATCTCCGACCAACGAGCCATTCGGTTCTACGGGCCCGAGGCCTTTGACGGTGAACTGGCCAAGCGCTACAGCGAGAACATCATCGCCGGTGCTGGTGAATGGCCGAGCCCGGAAAACATGAGCGAGAAGAACGGCATCATCTTGCCTTCCACGATTGCCAGTGAGGCCCAAGCCAACGTCGGTGACGTGCTTGAATCGCTCACCTTTGCCTACGTCGTCGACGAATCCACCATCTTGGAAGGAACGGTCACCGAAGACAACTGTGCGGGTGAAATCACGCCAGAAAACAACGAGATGATGTACTGCCGCATGTGGATGACAGTGGAAAACTTGACCGTGATGGGCATCTACGAGCCTTGGCCCTTTGGCAATCCCACCCTACCGTTCAACCCCATCTTCTCCACGTGGGAGGTGCTGAGCGAAGAGCAGCGCGCCATTCTGATGGACAACGACCACATGTACCTCGGTGCGACCATCGACCGAGGTCAATTGCCGACGACTTCCACCGCTGATGCTGCCGATTGGCTGGAGGCGCTGGGCACGGATGTTCAGGACGGCACCTACACCGACGAAGAGGTGGAACTCTACTACACCGACATCATCAGCGGGACCATTCTTTTCCTCAACATCTTCCTCGGGTTGATTCAGATTTTCGATTACATCATCATGATTCCCATCGTGTTCCTTTCGGTTTCCGTGCTGATTTACGGGCTCGTGCTCTCGCTTGAACAACGTCGCCGTGAAGTCAGCATCCATCGCGTCATCGGGGCCGACGGGCAAAGCCTGCAGGGCATGGTCCTGCTCGAGCTCTTCGTCATGTCGTCCGTGGCGTGGCTTGCAGGCTACCTGCTGGCCATGTTTGCGGTCCCCATCGTCCTCTCGGCGGTGGGCTTCATGGAATTCCGCACCGGGGATTTCGACGTCAACCCCACGCTCTCGGTCGGCTCCACCATCTTCACCGCGGTGACCACGCTCGGTCTTGCCTTGCTCTTTGGTCGTAGCCGTGCACGCCAGTTCATCGAACTCGAAATCGAGGAAGGCGTGCGAAAGACAACCCAAGCTGCTGAGCCCAAGCGCTGGCTCCACTGGCTCGCGTTCCTCTTTGGCATGCTCGCCGTTGGCGATACGTGGCTTGAGGCCAACGGCAGCGAAGACGGTCTTGTGTCCAACTTCTTCTTTGAAGGGCTCATCAATATCTTCGGGCCCTTTGCGTTGTGGATTGGCGGGGCCCTCTTGCTCGGTCGCATCGGCGCCCGAGGCCCCCAAATCATGCAGGTCATCTTCGGGCGCACGCCCCTGCTCAAGGACGTGAAGCGCGGCCTCAAGGGCTCGGGCTCGGCCGAATCCGTGAACCGCCTGGCCGTCATCATGCTCTTGACGCTCTCCATCGTCACGCTCGCCGCAGTTCAAGGCTACACGGGC
>CALGEM010000155.1 GCA_937881505.1 uncultured euryarchaeote | reverse complement strand
AGAGCTTGAGGGGCAACTCGAAGCGACCATCCCCAATTACGACCGGGTCAACAAATGGATGACCTTTGGCCAGGACAAGCGCTGGCGTCGAAACGTTCGAAATCACGCAACGCCCGGTATGAAGGTGCTCGAGGTCGGGTGCGGCCCCGGTTCATTTGCTGAGGACTTGGTCGGTATGGACCTCACGTGCCTTGACCCATCCCCAGAGATGTTGGCCACCGCTCAACCAAGGGTTGACGGCGCACGCGCCAACCGAGGGGAACCTCCGGCAACTTATGTTGAAGCCATTGCCGAAGACATTCCGTTGCCCGATGACACCTTTGACATGGTCTTCTGCCTCTTTTCCTTCCGTGATTTCAAGGACAAGGAGCAGGGTCTACGTGAAATTTACCGCGTGCTGAAGCCAGGCGGCCGATTGGTGATTTGTGATGCGGGCAAGGCGAACAAACTCCACGGTTTCTTTGGGTATCTTTGGATGAACAGCGTGGTGCAGGTGATGGCGAGGATCATCACGAAAGAGAAGGACCATCCATGGAAAGGTCTCGCTCGGAGTTACACGCATTACGGGACCAATGGTTATTATCGGAAGATGATGGCTCGTGTTGGGTTTCAAAACGTTCAGGGGCGTCTTCTCTACCCTTTTGGGATGGCGAGTCGTTTTCGTGGAACCAAGCCCGAAAAGTGAGTCCAAGAGGCCATCCCGTTAGACTCTTAAACCCCCTTTCGCTGGGAATTTCAATAGGTGTTCTACATGGGTATGTCTGAGGTCCTCCGAAGCATCAAAACCGCTGAGCAAGACGCCGAGAAGCGCCTTGCTGAAGCCCAAGAAGAAGCCTCGAAAATCGTGGCTGATGCCCGCCGAAAATCATCCGAGATGGTTCAGAACGCTGCCGATGAAACGGTGGCCATGACTCAGAAAATCTTGGACGAGGCCCGAAACAAGGCCCAAGGCGAAGCAGACGAGGTCAAGGCGGCTGGTGCTAAAGAAGTCGCCAGCATTGAATCCAGTTCCACGAGCAACCAAGACTCGGCCGTCGAAATGGTCGTCAACGCACTATCATCCGAATGAGGCGATTTGATGTTTGACACCGTCGCCATGTCCCGTCTTACGGTCGCAGCACCTGTTGGCCGTATGAGCGATGTGTTGCGAACGTGCACGGAACTTGGCTGCGTACACATTGAATCATACACCAACTTCGAGGAAGGTGTCAAGGTCGGCCAAGCAAGCACAACCGACGAGGCCAACCACGTCAGTTCCCTACTCGCTAAAGTGCGTGCAGCCATCTCGGCCTTCAAGCCCGTGAACGCCGACGGTCCGGTCCCTCTACGACGAGTGAAGGAATTGCTTGAGGGTTCGTTCGCTGAGGAGTTGCAAACTGGCCTTGACCTTCTCGATACGCACCGTGATTCGGAATCTGAGTTGGAGGTGCTCGATGAGCAAATTCACCTCTTGCGACGCCTCGCCCCTCTCAACATGGACCTGGAACTTCTTGCTGGCTCAGACCGCGTTGAAGTTTACGTCGCAGAAACCAAAAAAGCCAGCAAGGCACGCTCAGTTTTCGGCCCCTTGGCCATGAAAGTCGAACTTGCTTCTGCTCCGGGTATCGTCGCTGTCGCTTGCCTGCCTTCTGAAGGTGCAGAAGTGCAGATGGCCATCGGCGAACTTGGCGGTAAACCTGTCCAAATCCCCAACATGAGCGGCTCGCCCGATGAGGTCTTGAAGCAACTGCTGGCCAAGCGCAGCAAGGTTGAGGGCACCATGTTCTCCGCTTCTGAAGATGCACAGCGATGGGCCCGAAACAACGGCCGCAACATCCTCGCCATCCACGAGTATTTGACCAAGGAAGATGAAATTCACACGGCGCCTACGCAATTGGCCGTCTCCGGCCAAGCCTTTGCCCTTGATGCGTGGGTCCCAACCTCCAAAGCGGGCAGTGTGAAGTCGGCCCTCAAGGACATTGCCTCCCACGTTGAAATTGAGGCTTTTGTCAACGATCACCATCATCACGACGACCACGACGATCACCACCACCACGAGCCCACGCCTCCGGTTGCGCTGGAAAACGACGCCGTCTCTCGCCCCTTCGAATTGATGGTGGGCTTGGTCGGCCGGCCGACGTACGGGACCTTTGACCCGACCTTCTTCCTGATGCTCACCTTCCCGATGATTTACGGTCTCATTTTGGGTGACTTTGGCTACGGCTTCATCATCTTCCTTCTCGGCCTTTGGCTTGGAACGCAATCCTTCGCAGCCGACCCCGTTGCCAAGAATGGCATCACCATTCTGAAGTGGATGGGCGTTTGGTGCATGATTTGGGGCTTCCTCTTCGCAGAAGGTTTCGGCTTTGTTTGGGACGATACGGGCCAAATGGGCGACGCCTCTCCTCTGGCCGGAATTTACGCTTGGACCTACGACAACATCACCTTCCCAGCCTTTGTGACAGAAACGCTGAACATGAGCTACATGCACATTCCTTTCCACCGAGCCACTTCTTCGCTCAGCGAATACGTGCTCCTTTCGGTCTACTTGGGCGTGGCCCATCTCATGTTCGGATTTATCCTCGGTTTCATCAACGTGGCGCGAGCACACGGCATCGTTGCAGCCTTCTTTGAGAAGGGCAGTTGGATCATCATCCTCGCCGCTGGAACGCTCCACATCTACGGATTCTTGACCACCGACCAGGGCGTCTTCGATGCGACACCTTACGCCATTGCCACCCTCGTAGGTGTTGGCTGCCTCATCATCGGCTTGGCCGTCTTTGAAAAGTTTGGATGGGCTGGTGGTTTCATCATGGGTCCCATCGAGACCTTTGGCCTGCTCGCCAACACCCTATCCTACCTTCGTGTGATGGGCGTCGGCGTTGCCGGCGTGAAGATTGCCGAAGTCTCCATCACCATGGGGTGGGAATTGATGTGGTCCGGCGGCGGTGTCGTTTCCATCGTCCTGGGCCTCGTGCTCTTCCTCTTCATCCAAGCCTTTGCACTCGCTCTTGGATTGCTCTCGCCGAGCATCCACGCTGCCCGTCTCCACTTCGTGGAATGGATGGGCAAGTTCTACGACGGCTCCGGTCGGGTTTTTACCCCGATTGGCGGTCGCACCCTCCACACGGAGGGGCAATCATAGTCCCATGGACACAAAACTGGAGGTAGAAAAATGAACAAGAATACCCTAAAAATGAGCCTACGCACACTGATCGTTCTGGCAACGCTCGCCTTGGTCGCCCAAGGTGTTGCTGCTGCAGAAGACACGACGACCGATTCGGGTGCAACTGACGGAATGACCGGCGACGTTGGTGTCGGACTTGCCCTTGGCCTTGCCGCCATCGGTGCAGGTTTCTCCCAAGCCGCCATCGGCAGCGCAGCTGTCGGCATGCTCGCCGAAGACGGCAGCAAGTTCGGTGTCGCTTTGATCTTCACCGCTCTCCCAGAATCCATCGTGATTCTCGGTGCCCTTCCGCTCTTCCTCAACTGAGGACGACGGTTGACCGTTGGGCTCTGCCCATACCTGAACGACGAACAATGGAGACGATACGATGACCCTAGAAACACTTGCCAATGACATCGCTGCGGCCGCAGAAAGCGACGCAAAAGCGTTGATTGCGGACGCTAAAGCCGAAGCCAAGCAGTTGCTTGCCGACGCCGAAGCCAAAGCATCGACGCTGCGCGAACAAGCCCAACAGCGTGCTGAGAAAGAAGCCGAGCAAATTGCCCGAGAAACCGTGGCAAGCGCCCGACAATCCAACCAGAAGGACGTTCTGATCGCCCGTCGCAAAGTGCTCGATGCAACCCTCGAGGCTGCACGAAGCCACATTGCTGACCCCGGCATGAAAGGACGAGCTGCTCTTCTGAAGTCCCTGCTGGCCAGTTCCAAGAAACTCGCCAAAGGCAAGTTTGTTATTCGTCCCGTAGAAGTTGACCGTGCCGCCATTTCGAAGGAAGCAGGCGACCGCAAGGTTGGCGAAAGCGTGGACGGACTCGGTGGGTTCGTTTTGGAAGCCGAGGATGGCTCCGTTTCCTTTGACATGCGATTTGACAATATGCTTGAGCGAGCCTGGTCCAACCAACTCGCTGCTGTGAACGAAACTCTGTTTGGATGAAGAAGGTGAACACATGATGCTCGGAAACACCCCTTATGTCGTCTCACGTGCTAAGGCACGACGGCAGAAGTTGGCAGACCGAGCTCGCCTTCGCCAACTCATCAACCAATCCGTTGACCAATTGACGGTGGCGGTGGGTGATATTGGATACCGAACGGAAATCGACCTGTACGCTGGAAAACTCTCCGGTGGCGACTTGGTTGAAGCGGCGTTGACGCACAACCTCGAAGGTGAATTGACCGAGATGGTGAACATGGCCAACAAGACCATTCGCCCGCTCATTGAGATTTACACGTCCCGATTTGAGTACCAGAACGCCAAGGCCGTGTTCCGTGCCATTCACAACGAAGTCTCGGTTGAGGAAGTTGGTAACAGCATTCTTCCAGAGATCAACGATGTCAACACGCCATGGCTGAAAGTGGTCGAAAGTTGCGATGATATGAAGTCCGCTGCTGCCTTGATGCGACGAAAGTCCTTCGGCTCAGCGCTCGCCAAGGTCCCTGAAAACGGTTCCCTGGCTGACTATGAAGACGCACTTGACCGCCACTACTACGCTGCGTCTCAACGAGCGTTGCTTCTCTCAAAGGGAGCACCTGCTCGGTTCTTGTCCAGGTTGTTTGCCGCAGAAATCGATCACAAAAACATCGTCAACATCCTGGAAGCCAGTGCGGTTGGTATCTCCAACGAACAACTGGTGACCTTGTTGATTCCCGGTGGACGTCTCGTACCAAAACGTGCGTTCTCAGCGATTGCCGCTGGTGGAAAGGATGCGATGCTTGACCTGCTTCGCGCAGGCGACCGGTTCGACAACGCTGCGTTTGAGGCGGTGCTCGAAGAGGCCGAAGCCACTCGCAGTCTGGACCCCGTCGTCACGTGGATGAAGGCCAGAGAATACGCCATGATGCAACGGATGAGCTACCTCCATCCAGTATCGGCTCTCCCCATCATCCACTACATCGCCATGAAGGTCCAGGAAGTCTCCGATTTGCGATTGATTGTACGAGGTCGCTTGGCCGGCCTTTCCGCTGAAGTGCTTGAGGCGCACGTCCTCTGAGGTGAAATCATGGATATCGCAGTCGTTGGTTCACCCGCCTTTACCCTTGGCTTCCAGCTCGCTGGACTGTCCAATCTTCATAATCCCGAGAGCGATGACGAATTGCATGCTGCACTTCGCTCGCTCCTCAGCAGCAAAACCGTTGGTATCGTGGTGGTCGACTCCGCCGTGATGTCCACGCTGCCCGACCGATTGAGAGATCAATTGTCGGCGTCCGTTTCCCCCACCGTGCTCGGCATCGGTACGGAGGAAGACACCACCCTGCGAGACACCATTCGCAAGGCCATAGGAGTCGATTTGTGGAAGTGATGTTCCAACCAAAAACAGGAGGAAGAAAAAATGAGCAATGAAGGAGTGATTTACCGAATTTCGGGACCTGTCGTAACCGCTACGGGCATGAACGCTGCAATGTATGACGTTGTACGTGTTGGCCATGAAGGTTTGATGGGAGAAGTGATTGAACTGCACGGCGACAAGGCTGTTATCCAGGTGTACGAAGACACCTCGGGTATTCGCCCCGGTGAGCCCGTGTTGAACACCGAAGAGACGCTGTCCGTTTCCCTTGGGCCTGGCCTCCTGACCCAAATTTACGACGGTATTCAGCGACCTCTTGCTTCCCTTGAGGAAGTCATGGGTGTGTTCATCACCCGTGGTGTTGACGCTGATGCCTTTGACATGGAAAAGACCTGGACCTTTGAGCCCCAAGTCGCCAAGGGCGATGAAGTGGTCAGTGGCCAAGTGATTGGCCACGTCCAAGAGACCGAGACCATCGTTCACAAGATCATGGTCCCACCCGGCAAGGGCGGTAAGGTCAAGTCCATCGAATCCGGTGATTTCAACGTCACACAAACCGTTTGTGTGCTCGAGGACGGCACGGAGTTGCAGATGATGCAGAAGTGGCCCGTCCGGTCCCCACGCCCTTACACGCAGAAGTACGCACCTGACACCCCATTGGTTACCGGTATGCGCATTCTGGACTTCCTGTTCCCACTCGCCAAGGGTGGTGCAGCAGGTATTCCCGGTCCATTCGGTTCCGGAAAGACCGTCACCCAGCAATCCCTTGCCAAGTATTCTGACGCTCAGCTTGTCGTTTACATCGGCTGCGGCGAGCGTGGCAACGAGATGACCGAAGTGTTGGACGAGTTCCCTCACCTGATTGACCCGAACACCGGAAAGCCGCTCATGAACCGAACGGTCATGATCGCCAACACCTCGAACATGCCTGTGGCCGCTCGTGAGGCTTCGGTGTACACCGGAATCACCATCGCCGAGTACTTCCGAGACATGGGCTACGACGTTGCCCTCATGGCAGACTCGACCTCCCGCTGGGCAGAAGCCATGCGTGAGATTTCGTCCCGTTTGGAAGAGATGCCCGGTGAGGAAGGCTACCCTGCTTACCTCTCCTCCCGTATCGCTGAATTCTATGAGCGAGCCGGTCGTGTTGAGACCCTCAACGGCGACGACGGTTCAGTCACCGTCATCGGTGCTGTGTCGCCGCCGGGTGGTGACATTTCCGAACCGGTTTCCCAAGGTACCCTCCGTATCGTGAAGGTGTTCTGGGGTCTTGACGCTGGTCTTGCTCGACAACGCCACTTCCCTGCCATCAACTGGTTGAATTCCTACTCGCTTTACCCGCAGAGTCTTGACCAGTGGTTCAGAGACAACATCGCTCAGGATTTCCCAGAAATCCGCACCCAAATCAGCGGTCTGCTCCAAATTGAGGCCGAGTTGCAAGAAATCGTCCAGTTGGTCGGTTCCGATGCCCTGCCCGTTGACCAGCAGTTGACGCTGGAAGTCGCCCGTATGATTCGTGAGTTCTTCTTGCAGCAAAACGGATTCCACGATGTCGATGCTTACTGCGACATTCACCTGCAATACCACATGGCCAAGGCCATCCTTTCCTTCCAAGAAGCAGCAAAGGGCGCCATGGCTGACGGTGCACTGCTCAACGATGTCGTGAACGTTCCTGCCCGCTCAGACCTGATGCGTGGTCGCTTCGAAAAGGGCTACATTGACCGCATCGAAGAGATGGTCAAGGAGATGAACGAACAAATCGCCAACGCCGTGGAGGCCAACTGAGGAGAGGATGAAGATGACTGGAAAAGAATACCGAACCATTACCGACGTGAAAGGACCTCTGGTCTTTTTGAACAAAACCGAGCCCGTTGCGTTCGGTGAAATCGTTACCCTCCGTCTCGCCAACGGCGACATCAAGAACGGCCAAGTGCTCGACACCTCTGACGACCTTGTCATCGTCCAAGTGTTTGAAGGCACAGCCAAAATCAACCGAGAAACCGGTGTTACCTTCATGGGCGATGTGTTCAAACTCCCCGTGAGCACCGACTTGGTTGGACGAATTCTCGATGGTGCTGGCCGTCCTCGTGATGGTGGCCCAGAAATCGTCGCTGAAGAAAAGGCAGACATCATCGGTGCGGCCATCAACCCGTACAGCCGACAGTCGCCTCACGATTTCATTCAAACCGGCATTTCAGCCATTGACTGCTGTACGACGCTCGTCCGTGGACAGAAACTCCCGATCTTTTCCGCATCGGGTCTGCCTCACAACGACATCGCTCTGCAGATTGCCCGTCAAGCAAAACTCAAGGATTCCGATGAGGAGTTCATTGTTGTGTTCTGCGCCATGGGTATCACCGCTGAAGAATACAACTTCTTCCGTTCTGACTTGGAGCGAACCGGTGCTCTCGAAAACGCTGTGTTGTTCGTGAACCTCGCCGACGACCCGGCTGTTGAGCGTATCATTACGCCTCGTCTTGCTTTGACGGCTGCCGAATACCTCGCCTTCGAGAAAGACTACCACGTGCTGGTTATCTACACGGACATGACGAACTACTGCGATGCGCTGCGACAAATCGGTGCAGCTCGTGAAGAAGTTCCAGGACGACGTGGCTACCCTGGATACATGTACACCGACTTGGCCATGCTCTACGAGCGTGCAGGTATCGTGAAGGGCAAGAAGGGTTCCATTACCCAATTCCCAATTCTTACCATGCCCGGTGACGATATCACGCACCCGATTCCTGACCTTTCTGGATACATCACTGAAGGCCAGATTGTTATCAGCCGTGAACTTCACCAGCAGGGTATCTATCCGCCCATCAACGTCTTGCCTTCACTGTCTCGACTGATGGGTTCCTGTATCGGTGCCGAAACCACCCGTGAAGACCACAAGTCCGTTTCCGACCAAATGTACGCTGCCTATGCTCAGGGTCGAGAACTCCGTGGTTTGGTCGCCATTGTTGGTGAAGACGCACTCAACGAGCGTGATAAGCAACTCTTGGACTTCTCCGGCGTGTTTGAGGACCAGTTCCTTCGCCAGTCCCGAGACGAAGACCGCTCCATTGACGAGACCCTCGACTTGTGTTGGACCTTGATGTCCTCCATCGACACGAAGTACCTCGTCCGTCTCGACCAGAAGTGGATTGAGAAGTACCACCCTGACAACCGAGAGTGAACGCCCAAGGATTCGCAAAGAGGAGGTGAGAAAGCATGGCATTGGACATCAAACCAACCCGAAGCGAACTCATCAAGCTCAAGGCTCGAATCAAGCAAACCAAGAACGGTTACAAATTGCTGAAGATGAAGCGAGACGGTCTCTTCCACGAGTTCCGAACCTTGCTCTCCGAGATGATTGAAGCCAAGCGAGACTTGACCGCTGCTTACCGACTTGCCAAGACCCGTATTGACTTGGCCAACGCCATTGAAGGCGGTTTGGCCGTGCGTGCCGCCGCCATCGCCAACTCGGCTCACCCCGAGGTTGAGGTTGAACGCCGCAACATCATGGGCGTGGTTGTTCCAAGCGTGAGTGGAACCAACCTCAAGTCCACGTTTGCTGAACGAGGCATCGGTTTCATCGGTTCATCTCCTTACATTGACGAAGCCAGCGACTCCTTCAGCGAACTCATCGAGAAGATTGTCAAGGCATCGGAAATGGAAGCCACGCTCAAGCGCCTGCTGGCTGAAATTGAAGCCACCAAGCGCCGTGTAAACGCTCTCGAGTTCAAGGTCATCCCGGAACTTGAAGAGGCCAAGGTCTTCATTCAACTCCGACTCGAAGAGATGGAACGTGAGGAAACCTTCCGTCTCAAGCGATTCAAGAACAAGTGATTCTTTCTCCACCCCCTAACGAGGGATTCATGGAGGAGGGCCCACACCACGATGACAAGGGGGGTTGACCATGAGCGAAGATTCGTCAGCAACCCCCACCGGTTTGCCTCACCACAAGAACGCCTGGACGCAACACGAACTGCTCGGCTCTACCTTGCAGTCCTACTTCACCGTCCTGCGAAAAAACGGCGGCCGGTGGCCCTCATGGTTTGTTGCGCCTCGTGAGGATGATGTTCATGGCGATTTGATGGCCCTCAACGCTCACCTCGACCGGTTGGGATGGATGGCAAAACTGACGAAGGACGAGGATTGGGTTGTAACGGTTTTCCCCGCCCCTGAGCGCCAATTCCCACGAGTCAACACCATCGTCCTGTTTTGGGTGCTCTCCTTCCTCACCCTCACCCTCGCAGGTGACCTTTGGATGGCGGGTGCGCGTCCAGCTGAGGGGTGGTTTCATTCCTCTTCCTTTGTTGATGCCCTCATTGGATATACGCTGCCTGTTGTGCTGGTCATTTTTGTCGCATCAACCATCCAGCGCCGCATAGCCGCACGTTTTGGCGTACGCAGCGGCCACATTCTGCCGGTTCCGGATTTCACCATCGCCTTGTATGCCCTCGGCCTTTTCCCCTCTTCGTGGTTGGTTTGGCCGTTTGGTATTCTGCTTCTGCCAACCATGCCAAGGATGGATGCTCGCCCTTGGCCAAACAGAGCATCGCTGGGGTACACGGCGTTGAGCGTCCCGCTTGTTCTGGGTGGAGCCGGTGCAGTCCTGATGTTCGCAGGACTTTCCATGACGCCGGAATACTTGGTTTCCTTGACGATGCCTTTGGTCTCTTCGCCCCCTCTTTTCCTTTCGATTCTCGCAGAGGCCTTCAGCCATGACGACGCCTTTGTTCGCATCCTGTGGGCCCATCCTTGGGTTCACGTCGGCGGCATGTTGATGCTCTTTGCTTGGATTTCACTTCTGCCGGTGCCCACCTTCCCCGGCGGTCGTCTTCTCATCGCTCGAATGGGTTTGCTTGATGCCCGCAGTTCAAGCACCCAGAGTCTCATTCTTGTACTCGGTTTGTTTACCGCCTATGTCTTTGGCGTGTTTGAGCAGTTCTCTCTTTGGTTCCTCGTGTTTGCCTTGTTGTTGCCACTGTTGTTTTTCTTCGGCAACGACCTCCGCATACCCCTCATTCTCGACGAGACCACCGGCTTGAGCGAAACCGAACATAGCCGGATGGGTTTGCTTCTTCTTCTTGTGTTCGTGCTCCTTCTTCCAGCCGGCCAACCCGTGATTCATGAAACAGGATGGGATGACCCTTTGACCCACCAGTTGGTCGCTCCGGAAGCAGCGGTGCTTCAAGAAGACGGAACTTGGCTTTCAACTACGGAGGTTCGTGTGGTCAATCCCTCGGCCTTGATGAAACCGTTTGCCGTCTCTGCCTATCTTGAACATCCCGGCGAGGGGTGGAGCATTTCTTGGGACTGCGACGGCGAAGACGCGTACACCATCGATGGACAGGGATGTGGTTCAGACCTTCTTCCGAAGCGAACAGCGTTTTTCTGGATGAACCTGACATGGTCCGGAGCCAACCAACCGACGATGACCAACCTCAGCTATGTTGTGGCCATCAACGGGGACCATGAAGCCGTTCCAGTGCAGGTTCGTCCCTCGCTTGAGGTCGTTCCTTCCTCAGCATGGTACGACGTCCCGGCAGGCGCCTATGTCCACCGATGCATTGATTTGGATGGGAATTTGATGAATTCCACCTCGCTCAACATCAGTACGGGAGCCTCCTCGCTTGATGGGCTCCAAACATCATTGGTCAGCGTCTCAGGTGGCTCGGGAATGGAGGTGAACTTGACCGAAGTTCCTTCGCAATTTTGTCTGTCCGGCCTTGACCCCTTGGTCTTTGACCCCTCGATGGCCATTCTGCATCTCAACAACCACACCTTCGCACCCTCCCTGCCGGAGCGACGTCCGTTGGTCGCCTACGTGCCTGTGGATGGCTGGCACATCACATCGGACGAGGCCACCGGATGGGGTGCTTTGTTTGATGGCGAGGGTCATTTGTTGATGGACAGCGAGCATTGTCCGCTCAATGCCAGCCTCAACACACCGATTCGACCAGAATCCGGCCCGTGGATCTGGGACATGAACCTGCGGTCGTCAGCCAAACTTCCTTCGGTTCAAGCCACGCAAAATTTGACGGTTCTGATGCCCGACGGGGCGAACATTTCCCTTTGCAGGGATGCGTTCAACCCTTATCCTGACCTCTCTTTTGAGGTTGCAGAGGGTCCCGAATTGATGGTCTCGTGGATGAATTCCACCTCCCGGTTTTGGACCACACCTTGGGCCCTTTCCACCAACGGAACCGTCCTCAACAGTGGAATGACGAACTTCACATTGCACAACCCAACCAACACCTCTGTTCCTTTCCGACTCGACCGTGGTGGCAGTTTTGGTGAGGATTGGGGTCACAATTGGGACGGCCAACCATTGGCCCCTGGCGACACCTTGTTCACCCTGACGCCACCCAACGCACCCCTTGCAACCATGTGGCTGACCTATGAGGCAGGAACGGTTGTTCTGCATCTTTCGAGTTATCAGTGAGGTGATGAGGTGCGAGTATCCGTCTTGGGTGTTGGTTCCATCGGTAGCATCGTCGCATCAAGTCTGGCCACAACCGCTGCGGAAGTACATCTTCACGTTCGAGGAGAACGTGGAGCCAGACAAATGCTCGAAGGGCTGCGAATTGAGGGACATAAAGACCTCAATTTTGAGGCTGAACGGTTTCTTTTTTCATGCGAAGAACTACCGCATGAAATCGCATTAAATCAGGGCTCAGACCTCATCATATTGGCTTGTAAATCCTATGATGTGGCTCATTTGGCTCAACAAGCATCGGCCTTTCTCAAGTCCGACGGGATTGTCTTTGCGCTTTCCAATGGACTGGGCCATGTTGAAACCTTGGCCCGTACGCTGGGTCCCGAACGGGTGCTTGCCGCGAGCACCACACACGGGGCGTACATGCAGTCAGGCGAGCCCACACGGTGGGCTGGCTTTGGAGCACTCACCCTCGCCACGACACCGCTTGGGCCCTCCTCGGCACAGGTCGCAAAGGTCGTCGGCCTACTCAACGATGCTCAATTGAACGCGGTTGTGGAATCCGACCCAACCGCATTGATTTGGAACAAGGTCCTGCTCAATGTAGCGATCAACCCGCTGGCTGCACTGGGTGGCTTGAAGAACGGCGAATTGCTTGAACCCGATTTGTTTGCCACCTGCATGATGGTCTATCGGGAGGCATCGGCGGTTGCGATGATGGAGCGGGTTGATGTTCCCAATGAGCATGTGTTTGAACAGCGCCTCAGAAATGTTCTCGAGCAAACGCGAGAAAACACTTGCAGCATGCTTCAGGACGTAAAGGCCGGACGTCAAACCGAAATTGGGGCCTTGAACCAAGCGGTGGTTGAACGAGCTGAGCACCACGGATTGGCTGCGCCCATCAATCAGATGCTTGCTTCGTTGGTCCGCGCTTGTCATCCTTGAGCAAGTCCACGTTGTAGTGGAGGCCTCTGTTCTCTGTCTGTCCAAGTGCGTCCTCAACCACCAGTTGTCCAATCAGGCAAAGGTTCCTCAGTTCAACGATATCCCTGGTTGGCAAGGAGGCTTTCCACATCATGTCCACCTCCTTGTGCAAGAGGTCCAAGCGTCGCTTTGCCCGCTTCAAGCGTTGATTGGAGCGGACGATGCCGACTTCTTCTGACATGGTTCTTACCAAACTGGTCCGGTCGTTGATGATGGGGGCATGTTCCTTCAAAGCACCCAGGCCATCAGCCCGCCACGAGGGGTGTTTTCCAACATAGGGGGTGGGTGGG
>CALGEM010000154.1 GCA_937881505.1 uncultured euryarchaeote | reverse complement strand
ACCTTGAGGGGACGGGCGCTGTGCAATCTCTATGAGGTACTCACGAACCATGACAGCCGCACCAGCGGCGTTGGGTGTAGCCATCGATGTACCCGTGTATTCGAGGTAGTAGTTGCTATTCCACGTGGCGCTACCGGTATCCGTTGCTTCTTGAGCACGGCATGAACGAACATAGCCACCGGGCGCAACCAAATCCGGTTTGATGCGTCCATCCTCGGTTGGGCCGCGGGATGAACCGCTCATCATTGAGTCCGGTGCACCGTTGTAACGGTTCTGGTGGTTGCCAACCGAAATCACGTTCTTGGCTGTGGCTGGCGGCGAAACAGTGCCTGAGTTTGGGCCGTCGTTTCCGGCTGCAAAGAGAATCGTCAAACCAGCAGCACCGCTGTAATACCGGTCGTAATAATGCGCTCGGTCGTCAACATCTTCGGTCTCTGAATTGTATTTGGCTTGCTCGCTGGCGGCCGAAGAGCCCCATGAATTGGTGTGAGTCCGAGCACCAGCGTTGTAGGCCGTGTTCAGTAAGTTGTTCAGCGAAGGGGATTGGAAATTGCCCGTGTTGTCGTTTTCCATCGCTTGGAAATACAATTCGGCCGATTGGGCCACACCGCCGTAGCCTCCACGGTAGCCATCGCCGAGCACCGTGCAAGAAACGTGCGTACCGTGGCCCGAATGCTTGTCCGCCGTGGAGCCGTCGCCGATGACGTCGTAATTTCCAACCACGCGGGTGCCATAATCGCCGTGATCCTCGTCCAAGCCGGAATCTGCCACGCCGACAATTTGGCCGGAGCCGTCCAAATCCGTCGTGAAGTATGTGGTCATGGTGTTGGTTTTCATGTGGCTGCGCGACTGGTCGTTAAAGGCCGCAAACGCAGGGTCGGGTCGCAACTGCATGAGCGAGGGTTGACGCAGCAGCGTTGGTAGGTCAACCTCATCGAGGGTGCCTTCGTAGCGACCGGTGTCCCAAGCACGCCACTCGTCAAAGACCTCTACAGCAACATCACCGAGGTTCTGTGTGAGCCTAGCGCCCGTGTCATCGGTCAGTGAAACGGTGTCCAGTGGACCGGTGTCATCTCGCCAACCATCCATGCGCAGCAGGTTGCCCTGCAGTGCTGCTTCCCCGTTCTCGAGGAGAAGAATATCCATCAAATCCTTGTGCAAGAACATCCCGATAGGAACGGCATGAGCGGTCATGACGGCCGGGTGTTCTCCAGCCTGTGCGAGGGCCGCAGGCGTTCCTTGGACCAACAATCCGGACGGGGCGATGAATTCCCGAACGGCCAGGCCGGGCAAATCGCTGAGTTCATGGCGCACATCGTGGAAGCGCATGTCGTTTGAAACGACCAGCATGAGGGTGTCAAAACGGGGTTCCAGGTAATCGGCTGGAACCGGGCGCAGGAGTTCAAGACCATGGGCGTCGAAGGTGCCGAAGGTGGAAACCGCAAGCGGTGCTCGCTCTTCAGCGGTCAAGCCTTCGTTGAGAAGACCCATGGCGTCGTTGTAGACGCCTTCACGAACGTCAAAGCGAACCCA
The DNA here is from genome assembly GCA_937881505.1 of uncultured euryarchaeote. Classification (GTDB taxonomy): domain Archaea; phylum Thermoplasmatota; class Poseidoniia; order Poseidoniales; family Poseidoniaceae; genus Poseidonia. The sequence goes on along the minus strand of CALGEM010000154.1, from coordinate 3,936 downwards.
TTCGGGATTGAAGGTGGTCAACTCACCTTGGTCGGTGTCTTGAGGAAGAAGGATGGAGCTCGTGGTAGAAAACACGAGGAGGAGGACGAACACACCTGCAGTAAGGCGGTTGGACGCTCCAGCCATGCTTTGGCCTTAGGCTCCTGTCCTTTATCGGTTCGGTCTGCTTGTCTAAACAGTGCTCAATCAATGGGCCAAAAATGCCGTTCGGCTTTGTCCATGAAAATCTCCTGCGACCAATCGCCCACCTGATGGGTGAACGGGGCCGGCTGGCGAAGTTGACCGGTGTAATCTCTGTACTCGAGTTCGACCACGAGGTTGTACTGGTCCCACACGGTGTAGCCGATGACCATCATTTCCAAATCATCGCCGGAGATGGACGAATGCCCTTCCAAGACGCCGAGTTCAAGCGACATCCGGTCGATAACTTCACCGTCCAGCGTTTGGAATTCAACCTCCAGCACGATGTCCGTGATGTCCCGGCTTCCGTCGTTGTGCAGTTCGGTCATCATGAGGTGGCCACCCCGTTGCATGTAATGCGTTTCGACCGTGACCGCATCCCTCGGAAGCACCCAATACCAACCGCTCAGCGCCATGATGAGCAGCATGAAGAGCACAGCACCGGCCATGGCGACACGGGTTGGTGTGACCTCCCGCTTCAGCGTGGTCAACAATTTGGCTGCTTCTTGAGCGGCTTCCCAATCCTCGAGTTCGTCGCCCTCCATAGGAGAGCCCCCCTGCCGCAAATCCTCAGCCGATGGTTCCGTCATGTTTCATCACCCAAACAACATGGCCAATCCGCTGGCAAGCGCAGAACCGATGGGGTCAATCACCATGATGTGGCGAGTTTCAACAAACTCGCCCGTGAGTGAGCCCACCAAGGAAAGATCCGTAACAATACCGTTGACACCGACCGAAGACGCCGTTGGGACGATGCCGGTAAACTGAGCATCCAGCAGCACCGCCCGACCTTCCATCTCAAAGTCGCCAAAGACGGGTTCCAACCACGGCTCCACCAGGCCGGGTTGAACGTAGGCTTCTGCCGTCGCAACCAACCGGCCGTCGGTGATGTCGTCGATGACGATGAGCGGGTATTCACCCGGTCCAGAGTAAATCCGAATCGTGGCGCCCTTCAGGTTCTGACCGACGACTTCCACCCGTTCAATGGTCACGCCCGGGGTCGCTGGCACGTCCGTTTGGCGAACGTAGACTTTCTTCACCCCCGAACCGGAGGAGTCCACGCGCATCCCGAAGTCATCGGTCAGGGATAACACAAACCGGGTTGGCAAATCCTCGGCCAGCATCAGAACATCGCCCTTGGCTTCAATGGCCCTTCCGCTCGCTTCGAGGTAGAGGTCCATGTCGTCGGTGTTGGAGGAATAATCCAGGGTTCGCATGCCTTGGAACGCCGTTTGTTTACGGATGTCGAACCGGGTATCGGGTTCGGTGGAGAGATGCATCTCACCGGGTAGGTCGCGCATAAACGCCGTGGATGGATACCAGAAGCCGTCAACGTAGCGGAGTTGCTTGAGCATGAGGGAATCGGCGGAGTGACCGTTGCTCGTGCGGTGAATTTCGGGCACCACAAGGTCGAGAATCAACACGTCACCGATGACCGCAGAAACATCCGTGGATTGAGGAATACCCACAACGAGGGCTTCAACACGAGTCAAGGCCTCGTGGTCGATGAGAATGGCGTGAGCCGATTTGAGGCGAACCCCTGCATCGTAATGCATGTCGACCGAAACTCTCGGAACGGTCAAGTTTTCTTGGGTGGAGAACAAAGCGTTGACTTCGACATTACGGGGCGTCGTGGTGTCCAAACCGTCGATGAAGAGTTCCAAATCTTGACCCTCAAGGCCGTTGGCGATGATGGTCATCTGGGGGTATTTCGGCTGCCATTGGGACATTTTGAGGTCCACTTCATAGGTTGGCACACCGGCGAGCATTCTGAAATCGTACACCAACTCAATGGTGCCGGCGGGCAGTGAAGGCAACCACGCTCGTAAGTGCCATGCCCTCGTGTCGTGGAGGGTGATGCCTTCCTCCTCCAGCTCGGTCAGGTTCATCCCGGCCTTTTCATCATCCGACACCCGTCCGTCTTCAAGCGCGTCAACCAAGGCTTCGGCTTCTGTAATGTTGATTGCTTCAAGGATGGTCAAAGCTTGAACCCGCTCGGAGTCATCAATACGACCATCGGCGAGTATGTCTTCCATCGGGCCTCGGCTGGTGGCGGTGAAGGCCGGCATCCGAGAGAGGTTGGATTCCAGGCGAGTTTGTTCGAGCGCTTCCATGCCAAGACCGTGCATCCAAGCAGGTTCGGCCTCAAGGTTCGACCCTTTCTTCATGTCCACGGTCATGTTGAAGGCTTCACCGGTGAACAAATCCAGCCCCAAGCTCATGTTCTCGCTCTCACCGATATCACCGCCGACGTTCACCGTCAAGGCGTGAACGAAATCGTTGACGACGCTCCCGAAATCAACCAGGTCGCCCAAGAAGAACGAGAGTCCCTCAATGCCTTCTTCCTCACCAAAGGTGGGAAGTTCAAGCCCATCAGAATCCACATCCGAAGGCAGCGTGAGGGAAATATTCGCGGGCAAGGGGTCAAAGTACACCTGCCCGTTGAGTCCGAGGAACGGGTTGTCGTGGGTGGATTCGTCCTCAAAGGAGACACCGAACGGCGAGGAAGTGCTTCGGACCAAACGAACCTCAGAATTGCCTTCGGGCCCGAGTGAACCCGGAACCAAGGGACTGAGGCGCTCCATGGAGGTGATGTCCGAGAGTTTGAGGCTGAGACTTGCTTCAGCCAAATCTTCGTTGACCCAAAAGCGCACGTGGTCGCCGTCCATCGTCAGCGGCGTGGTGGCGTTGGTCATCTGCACCTGAATGCTCTCCATCGGCCCGTCGGCGACATAGCCAACGGTATCACCCAAGACAAGTTCGAAGGAGGAGGGCAGGCCTGCTAGGCGAATGGCGTTGCGTTGTTCACCCGATTGGCCGCCGTATGTGATGGTGCCAATCGGTTCACTGGCTTCGTATTGCAGCGATTCAGCCTGCTGCAGGATGTTGAATTGAGCAGGACGGTTCGACACCATGGCCGACTGCTTGATGGCGTTGGACAGGTCGCCATCGTCGTGTCGGATGTGGCCAATGAGGAGAGAACCACTTGCCGAACCGTCCAGTTGCATATCGCGAACCTCGTTGATAGGGTCAAAGGCGTGTCGTACACTCGAGATGCCACCAATCCGCATGCTCATCGCGACCGGCACCAAGGGGTCAACCGGGCCCAAACGACCGTCCACAACCGCGATGTTCGTGTCTTCGGAGAGCAGAATGTGGTCCATTTCTGGAAGCCATGGCTGCGGGCTGCTGGCCAAAGCAAAGAGCATGTGCTCTATTTCCATGGTCTCCCGGTTACTTGTTGGTAGGCTCTTCTTCACCTGGTTGAAACACTGGATGTCAATAACACCGCCCGTTGAGCCAGCCGTACCTACAACGGCGGTGGGAAGGCCGTTGAGGATGGTGCCAATGTCAAGAACGATTTCCACAACACTCAGCAAGGCATTGTCAAAGAATTGAGCGATGGTGTTCAGATTCGGATTGTCAAAGTTGACCCGGTTAACCCCAGATGAGGAGAGGAGGAAACTGCCTTGGATCACGATAACCCGCGGAAGGTCTTCCATTTCGACCAGCATGGACGAACTGTCGCCGGCGTAGCCGCCTCGCTTGAACGTGGAGGCGTAGTTGAACTCCTTGATGGAAGAGGTGCCAGCGATGAGTAACAGCGTGTTGGGCGGCTGAGCGGGGTTCACGGGCAGCGTCGGGTCGTCGACGTTGGTCGTGGTGTCTCCTGAGAAATTCTTGATGGCAATCATCAGTGAGAGGCGGTCAGGGATATCGCCAGGGAGATTGACCGAGCCAGGTGCCTCACCGATG
>CALGEM010000153.1 GCA_937881505.1 uncultured euryarchaeote | reverse complement strand
GATGACGGGCCGCAGACCATCACGGTCAAGGTTGGCGCCGTTATCGTCAATGAGGAAATAACGGTCATCGGCAACTTCCAAGGTTTCTTTGAAGCAGGTGGAACACTCTACTACGTTGGTGCTGGTTTGCTTGCGCTCGTGACCATCGTTCTCTTGGTGCTCGGCGTCATGTTCATGCGAAACAGCGGCGGTAGCGATGACTGGGACGATGACGACTACGACGATGACGAGGATGATGATCGCCCCTCCGGTCCAACTGGCCCTGCGCCAGGTCCAACCGGTCCTGCGCCAGGTCCAACTGGTCCCGCTCCCGGTCCATCCGGTCCTGCACCCGGTCCATCTGGTCCACCACCCGAAGAAGCACCTGCTGAGGAAGAGGAGGTCGAGGAGGAACTCGAAACCACCTTTGACGAAGATGGTGTGGAATGGTGGGAAGACGAAGACGGTGCCTGGTGGTATCGTAATCCCGGCGAGGAAGAGTGGCAAGAGTACACGGATTGAGGACGTGGTTCCATGAAGTTGCCCAAAACGTGCGTTGCTCTTGTTGCGCTCGTTCTCTTGGGAACACTGTCCACCAATGTACCTGCACTTTTGGAAGAACAGCCTGTTATTCAGCGTACAGGGACGGCTGATAGGGTGGTCATTGATGACCCTCCTATCTCCATGTCCGCCGATGAAGTCGTCTCGTTTGAGGCCTTGATTTACGACCCCGTCAACAACCTTGTTCCAGGTGAAATCAGTTGGTCTGCAAATAATGGCAGCATCACGGATGACGGCTTGTTTTATCCCTGGTCGGCAGGTTTGGTGGAAATCATCGCCGAGCACAGCGGCCTTCGAGGATACCACAACATCACGGTTGAAGCAGGTGTACCCACTTCAATTGAAATCACTCGGCTCAATGTGGGCGTGCTCGAATCAACAACCATGACCGCAGACCTGCTCGACGCCAGAGGCAATCGCATGCCGGGAGCAGCGTCCATGGTTTGGGACATCGATGGTGAATACATCGGCCATGGTCAACCCACATGGGCGGCAGAGTCCATCGGAGACTACCATGCCAGAGTGAGGTACAATCAGTTGGAAACCCGTGCTACGATCACCGTCGCAGCAGGTGCACCACACGAATTTGTTTTTGATGACCCGTTGATGGTTCGTGCGGGAACGATCCAAAAAATCACACCGCACCTTGTTGATATCAACGGGTATGAAATGCCGCTATCCACGGTGGGTTCCTTGGCTTGGTTTGCCGAAAACGGGTCGTTCAACGCACAAGGGGAATACCTTGCGACCAACACCGGCAGTTGGCTCATCACCGTGTCTGCTGGAAACATCACGGGCAGCACCACGCTTCATGTGATTCCAGGTGATGCAGTAGCATCGGAACTGATGGTGGTTGATCCACCAGAGGTGTTCATGGCTGGAGAGTCCTACGAGCTGGTGTTTGAACGCCGGGATGCCAACGGCTACATCGGCTTTGTTTCACCCTCCATCCACGCAGTCTCTGCTTCATCTGGTGGCTTGTCGGTTGACGACGATGCGCGGGTCTTTTGGAATCCTTCGGCAACTGGGCCTGCCGTCATTACCGGCGTTGACGGTACCGTGAGCAGTTCGCTGCAACTCAATGTGGAGCACGGCAGAGCCATTGACATTGCCTTCCAAATTTCACCTCGGGAGCCGGCTGCCGGCGACCAAGTCGTAATCGAACTCATGGCGGAAGACGTGAAAGGTAACCGCTGGGTGGTGGACGGAACCATTACCATGACCATGGGAGATGAAGCCGAACTCATGCCTGACACCTCTTTTGTTTTGCTTCAAGCACAGCGTGCAATCTCGTGGCGGTTTGATGGAAGTTGGTTTGACAACACCACCGGGGCTATGTTTGTCACCGATGCCGCCTTCGATGTTCGAGCGGGGCGCCTCGCGTTCATCACCCTTGATGGTGAAGGGAGTCGAGTTCCTGCCGATGGCGAGTTGGCTCTCAATCCAGCGTTCTTTGATGCTTATGGAAACGAACTCGGCGACATTGCGCTCAATTGGACATTGGACGGCCAGGACATCACTCTTGACATGCTGTTGAACGACGGTCGTTGGACGGCCACCACCGTTGGAGGTCATGAGCTTCGTGTCAATGCCGACGGTGTATTCGCAACGGTTCGTCTGACGGTTGTTACCGGTGATGCACACGCACTTGTCACCGATGCGGATGAGGGTTTGGTCGTGAACGCTGGCGTGCCCCATGACCTCTTCATTCAAGTGGTTGATATTCACGGCAACATCGCCGAGTCCACGTCGGTTACTACGATGCTCAATGCTTCGCTTGGAGAGTTGGAAGTTTCCCCCACGGGTCTTGGTTATTGGCAATTTACCGGCAAGAAGGTTGGTTCTTACGAATTAATTCTCGAGGATGAGGGGGCCTTGCACACCATTCCATTGACGATAGAGGCTGGTGCGCCCATCCGTATTCAGGCTTCGATGAGCCGAGCCTCCATCGCTGAGGGCGATGTCGTGTTGATGAACGCCTTTGCAACCGATGCCTACGGAAACACGCTCAGCATTCCCAAAGAGAACACCAGCGTTACCTGCACGTCAGGTCCCGCCTCCTTTGTGACCAACGGCACCTGGGAAGTGGACATCGAAAACGGTGGAACCGACCGCTCTTGCACCATCCGATGGAGTGGTCTGCTCGCACAAACGTTCTACGATGTCGATGAAGTTCTCTTGGGAGGCGCTGTGGGTTCAACCAACACCGCCATGACCATGGCTGCAGTTCTTTTGTTCCTGCTCTTGGCTGTCTTGGTCACGCTGACCCGAAAGGCAGCTGAGGCCGCCCAAGCATCTGAGGATGAATGGATGGAGGAGACGTTTGATGATGATGAGGACGACGAAGAGGTTGGTCATTCGTCAGAAGTGGTTGACGACACCCCGCTTCACGAGCGTCATGGCTTGACGCTTGAATCGATGAAGGCGCTTGCCGAAGAGGCAGGAAAGGTTGGCGTCATGCAGGCTACGCCTTCAACCGTTCAAGGACAGACTGGCTGGTATGTCGATGTTTCAGAAGAACTGCAGTATTGGGAAGTGACCCCCGATGGCGAATGGATTCGTCATGAGTGAGCCCCTTGCCAATCTTCGCAGAGGTTCATATTGGATGACCCGATAGGGCTTGTTGATACCATGGGGACGCAAGAACTGATTGAACGCCTTAACGAAGCCCTGGGATGGGAACTGCGTGCCGTTA
>CALGEM010000152.1 GCA_937881505.1 uncultured euryarchaeote | reverse complement strand
TTGAATGGTTGGAGGTGTCATGAGCCCACAATTCATGTCCAGTGCTTCCATCATTGGCTGAGAAATAGAGGGTATCTCCAACAAGGAGTTCCATGTAATATCCAGGATTACTGTCTGCTGAACCGCTCCGAATTTCTGCCGCTTGCCATGTTGTTCCATTCGAAGTGTTGTGTGCCCACAACTCGTGGCCTGTGCTTCCATCATGTGCTGAGAAATAGACGGTATCACCAACGAGGAGTGGTCCCAAATGGAATCCAGGAAGACTTCCGCTTGAACCGCTGAGGATGTCAGCCACATTCCACACGGAGCCGTTTCCAGTTGTTTGATTGATGAATTGCGGCGCAAGGTGAACTTCGGTATTGTTGGTCCACGTGTTGTTCTCTGGGTTGTACTGGAACGGACCAGGTGTTTGTGCATTCACACCAAGGTTGAGCACGAACGAGGTTGATCCACCTGAGTTGTTACCATAGATGGTGAAGTTGGTTTGAGAGATTGAACTTGTTGGCGTTCCCCAAATTGTACCGTTGGTCGAACCCAATACAAGACCGGTTGGAAGGGCTGGATGAACCGCCCATGACGTGATAGAGCCATAATTGAGTACCGGTTTGTTTCCTGAGAAATGGTTGGTTTGGGCGGCTGAACCTGCCCAATTGTGCTGCGTAGTTCCTCCATCTCCAAGCTTTCCAGCCTTTCCATCTCCCCAACAATAAATTTCGTTGGTTTGAGCGGTGATGCAGTTATGCCAGTGACCTGCATGGATGCTTACTGCTTCTATACCAGAGGCGAAAGATACGGAAGTTGGGTTGTTTTTATCCGATTCTCCAGCGCCATTGGCAAGTTGACCGTACTCATCATCACCCCAACATTTGACTGCAGCGTTATCGAGTTTTGCACAAGCGTGCTTACGCCCCATCTCAAGTTCTACCGCTGTGCGCCCCGTGCCAAGGTTTGCCCACTTCACGCCGGGCGAATTTTGTTGAGTCTCGCCTCCACTTCCAAGGTAACCATTACCCCAACATGTGACGGATCCATTCACCATAATAGCACATCCAGTGTATCGTCCTAAAGCGACATCAACGGCTTGATTCGTTGAACTGAAGTAATTCGCAAGTGTTGGCGAGGATCTGCCGTTCGAATTGCCTGTTCCGAGGCGGCCTCCACCTCCTGACCCCCAGCATGCAACATTCCCGTCATCAAGAACGGCGCATGTATGGTAATGACTGATGTCAATTGCAACGGCCTTACGACCACCAGGCATCGGATTGGTGTAGACCGGCTGTGCAGAATTGCTTGTTCCTCCATTGCCAAGACGGCCATCAGATCCACGACCCCAGCACATGACGGACCCATTGTCAAGCAATGCACAGGAGAAATCCATGCCCGCTTCAACTGCAACCACTGGCCGAGGTAAGCCAACAGTTTGTGTTGGTGAAAGTCGCTGACCTCCCTGACTTCCATCACCAATCTGGCCGTAATTGTCACGTCCCCAACACATGACTGAACCGTTATCAAGCACGGCACACGTGTGTGAGCCACCGGCACTGATGTCGATTGCTTTTCGACCGGTACCGAGCGAGTTGGTGAACTGTGGCGAACTCTTGTGGTTTGTATTACCAATTCCGAGTTTACCAAAGTCTCCTTCTCCCCAACAGAGGACCCGTCCATCGTCTCTGATGGCGCACGTATGGTCTTCACCTGCAGACATAACATCTGGTTTGAGTTCAAAGTTGCCGATTGGGTTCATGGTTTGGTTGTAGCTGAGCGTGATGTTTTCACCGAAGTAATTCAGAGGAACGGGTGCGTAATCATTGATAGTGATATTGATTTGATCAGAGAATGAACCTCCAGAATTGTTGGCCCAGATGGTGTATGTCACAGCCGTTGTCTGCAAGGATTCAGGTGTTCCTGATATTGCACCTGTTGCAGTGTTAAACGACATCCCTGCTGGCAAGGAAGGGCTGATTCCCCAAGATGTTGCTGTTCCACCTGTCGTAGACGGTGTGGTCGTGGTCATGGTATGATAGAGCGTGAGCGTGATGTTCTCGGAAGGATATGTGATGGCCGATACACCGACATCGATGATTGTAATGTTGACCGTTGTAGACTTGGAACCGGCGGAGTTATTCGCCCAAATCGTGAACACTTCACCAGAAACAACCGCCGTCGGCGTACCCCAAATTGTACCGTTACTGGTCTCAAACGTTAGACCAGAAGGCAATGATGCGTTGATAGCCCACGTCGTTACGCTTCCAGTGGTTCCATTGGTGGAGATCGTTGGAGAGACCGAAGTGATCGTGGTCCCCTTGGTTCCCGAAATGTCGGTATAGGCAATGTCGCCAGGAGCCCCTGTGATGTAGAGCGTGAACGTACCCTGAGTCGTGGTACCGAGGGCGGTTACCGTCACGGTGAACGTTGTATTGGCAAGAACTTCAGTTGGCGTTCCCCAGATAGTTCCGTTACGCCAGTTCATGGCAAGACCGTCAGGGAGCATCGGCGAAATGTCATAGATTGGACGAACTGAAAGCCCTTGGCCCGAACCTTTCACCTTGGTCAATTGAAGATCAGTTAAACCTGGAGCAATGTTTGGAATGAAGATATCGTCATTGTCGTCAATCGTCATATCGCTGCCCCAGCCGCCGTATCCATCAATCATCGTCGCTGACGACCAAGAACCTGAAGCATTCGTCATGTACATCACGTCTTTTTGATTGGTTCCAAGATGATAGGAGATGTGTACAGCGTCGTTTGAGTCAACATCAACCGTTGGCCAATGGGCGTTTC
>CALGEM010000151.1 GCA_937881505.1 uncultured euryarchaeote | reverse complement strand
CTGTGCGTGGATTGACCGCCGTGGCCATGTTGTTGACCATCGTCATCTACGGGTTCGCCGTGTTGTCCACGGTTCTGTTCAGTGGATCAGGCCCCGAAGGGAAGGAGTATTTCGGAACCTTGGGCCGGTCCCTGTATTCCTTGTTCCAAGTCATGACCTTGGAATCGTGGTCCAACGGCATCGTGCGCCTGCTGATGGAGCGGGAAGGATGGTGGGTCGGCGTGTATTTCGTGGTGTTCATTTTCATGACCACATTCACCTTCCTCAACATGTTCGTGGCCATCTTTACCAACACGGTTGTCGCGTTGGAAGCTGATTCAGAGGTCGGCGTAAACACCGAGTTGAGGCGGCTGCAAGCCAAGATGGACGCCGTGATGGGGCATCTCGGAATGGACTACAACGAGGACGAGTAAATCCTCAGAGTTTCTCATCGCTGTTGGTCATGAAGTTGCCTTCACTGTCAACGATGATAGGGGTGCCTTCGACCCACTCGGGGCAGTTCTCAGAAACCCAGGTGCGGGTGGCCCATTCGCAGATGTCGTAGCCGCCTGACAAAATGCCGGAGCGCTTGATGTAGCCGACCTTCACGATGTCCTTGTCCTTGGACAGCACGTTGCCGAGTTGTTGGCTGGTGGTGCCGTGTCGCATGGTGCTGTTGATGTACTCCAGGATTTCTGCAGTGTTTCGTGGTCGATCGCCTAAGAATTTCTTGATTTTTTCACGGATGCGTGTTGTTTTCATGTTTGGTCCCTCCTGTCATTTTAGGTGCGGCTTTCGTTAGAATGTGCCACTGTTCTTGAGGAGCGAGGCCGCTGATATAATGGTTCCTCCTTCGGTTGACGACTTGGTTACGTTTGGTGATAAAATATAGGTGTAAATCCCACACTACGCACTCGGAAAGTAAGTTCTTTTTCACAGTTCCACCGGAAATATATAACTAAAATTAACTAAGTAATATTTTTACAAAGAAAACAACTGGAGGGAATTGCCCCGAGAGGAGAAAGGTGACCCGTGATGTCTTCTCGCGCCATTCGTTCAGCCGCCCATCGCCAAATTCTGGTTTGGCTTCGACACGGCTCGTCCACCGTTTCAGAAATCGCGACACAATTTGGCATGCGAATGCCCCACGCCTCGCTTGCTTGTCGCCAATTGAGGGAAGCAGGACTGGTCACGCGGGACGAAACAGGGGGGCTTCGAAATGCACCTCTTTTCCTCAGCCAGCGAGGTGTAGAGCGACTTACCGAAGATGCGGTGAGCAAAATGATGCGTTACAGCGATGTTTTGGCGAGTACGAAGCAGCCGATGGTCCTCCACGCCGATGATGCCAATGTCCTCCTTGCTTACACGCAATTGCCTGAAACTTCGCTGGTGTTCGTTCCTGAACCAGTTTCGGCCGACCGAGCATCGTCCAGTGGAAACGAAGGGGGGGTGTGGGTTTTGGCTCCAAAAGCCAACATTCGCTGGTACCATCTCACCGATGGAAGCCCTGCAGAACCTCCTCTTTCCAGGGCCAGCACGCTCGCTGATTTCGAACCCTCCGTCCAACGGGTAGGTTTGGTGCGAGGTGAGGTGTTTGAGCGATTTGGTGAGGCACGTCTGATTGAAGGCCAGTTCTTTCCAACCGAGCGAAGCGATGGCCCACCTCCTCGTCGTCTTCAGTTGGGGAAGATGATGGTTGGCCATGTTGAAGGGACTACATACGCTTACGCTCCTCAGCAAGGCCTGCGTGGTCACTTGCATTCGGCCTTGAATCGTTCACTTCTGCTCCAAGCATTGGCACAGGGAGCCTTGGAGATTGGCGATCGGCACGCAACAAAACATCGGTGTCTGCCTTACGGTGTCCTCAAAGAATGGTTGATGTTGAAGCATCCACGGATGAAGAATCAGCGTATTTTGGAGCTTCATGAAGGTCTGGTGTCGTTGCTGGATGAAAGGTCAACCGGTTCACCATCGGCTCTTGAACGAGAAGCGCTGATGGATTTCGGGCGCGTCACCTGGACCAACAATCCTCTCGAAGAGGGTTACCTGGACCTGTACGGGATGACGCCGCGAGGAGCCTCAGCCTTGTTGCATTTCGTGGTCAGCAACATCTCCACACCTTTTGCCGTCGATTGGCCGTTTGAGGAGATGGAAGAACCTCTCCTCACCCGCTTGCTTGAACATCCGCTTTGCCGTTCCTTTGTTTCAAGAAGAGGTCCTCTTCCAAAGCAAGGCGTACAACGCTCCGTCCTTGTTGACGGTGATGAAATGGGGGTCGTTTCCATACGGGAGGGCCGGTCTACAATGCTCCACGTCATTCTGAACCCGCCTGGAATGTCACAGCGACCGGCTGGAACCGCACTCTCCCCTGCACCAGCGAATGCGCTTGAGTTGCTTGAACATCATTCAGTCTCCAATGTTGCATCCTACAGTGGCGAAGCGCTCGAGGGAGATGAAGGGCGTGTTCTTGCCGAGGCGTTGCAACTCTACCCCATTGGTGATGAAGAACGGGCCAACATGTGGGAGCGTGAACATCCACTTGCGGCTTGGATTGCTTCTCCTGCCGAACATCGTCCGGCCCGTTGGTTACGTCTAAACACCCGCTTGCCGGAGGGTTGGACGGATTTGTTAACGGTCGACGCGCTTTCACTTGAACACCTTCCTCTCGCCATGCTTGGTGCCAGTTCAGCCTGGCAGCGTTTGGTTTTACGTAGAATTCAAGCGTTCGCCCAAGTTGATGCGGGGGTGTTGGTGAAGTGGCGAGACGGCTTGAAAGCCGACACGTCCATCGCTCCTGCTTACGCAACATGCCTCCTTTGCTCGCTTGAATCCGGCCGGCCTGAAGAAGCAGGTCTGTTCTCGCAAGCCACCGAAGTATGGTTTACTTCTCCGATGTGTGAGCAGGAGGTTTTGGAAACGGTGTTGGGGCCCGTTGAGGGTGAGCTCGGTCGCCAACAAGTCCTTACCACATGGGTTTCCCATGCAGAAAGGCAACCAAAATCCTCACTTCTCCACGCTTGGGCAACCGCCCTTCGAATCGCGCAGAACAGGGAACCTTGGCTCTCTGAAACACAGCGCGTGATGATGGAACGTCTTCCTCATGACTGGTGGGCCGTCTTTGCAGGGCAATGGTTGACCACCCAACTCGGTAACCATGCGGGCCGAACATGGCTCCAGACTTTTGCCTGCTCCTGGGTTGTTCAATTGACGAGACCTAAGGGGGAACACACTCGCTTCCCCGGTCTTGACATCCTCCATCCAGGATTTCACCTGACAACGGAGGACTTGCTTGGCGCCAACTTGCTCAACGACGAGGATGAGAATCAACATCTTCGAGATCTGTACGAGATGGTCTATGCCCATGAACAAGGCCTCCCAGTGCCCTTGTTAACCACCCATCCATTTGCGGGTTGGTTGGTGCGGCCCTTGGATGAATGGCCACGATTTGGTTCTGAGGTCCTGGGCGTGGGTGACCCAAAGGTTGGCGAATTGTTGTTTGCAAGAAGCTTCGCCGCTCAGCATCCTCCTGCAAGCCGATGAGTTGATATGGAGTCGGCTTGAGGGTTGTTTACCGTACCTGCAACATCAGGCTGAGCGACTGTGAAACGAGCAATGACGTCTGACACCACGTGTACGGCCGCAATCGAAGACTGGGACGACCCTTCGGGGAGTGACTTCCGGTGCAAATGCGGTAAACCATCGGTGGGTTATGGGTCCTTGTGCGACGCAAGAATGAACGCAAGACAACCACCTTACCGGACAGAACGCCCCGACACCGAGGGTCAGGCCTCGGAGGAAACAGTGAACAAGGCCGTTAGGTGTCGGGGCACAGTTCTTTGAAGCGTCTTTTTCTCTCTCTTTTTGGCGATGAACTCAAAGGCCGAAAACCAAACCAGCACCCATGGGAGCACCCCCTCGGTTCCAACTCTGTTTGGTCGGGGGTACCTTTGACCGGCTTCATGCCGGCCATCGTCTGCTCCTTGATGCCGCTTGTCGGGCGGCCGCTCGCGTGGAGGTTCACTTGACCAACGACGTCATGGCGGACCAAAAATCGGTCAACATGCAATCCTTTGAAACGCGTCGCGATGAGGTGTTGAATTGGGTCGCCTCAAATGCACCAACTCGGGTTTCCGTCCATGAATTGACCGACCATCACGGGCCAGCACCCACCCATCCAAAGGCCGATGCGATCGTCGCCACACCAGAAACCAAGCCCGAATGTGAACGCATCAACGAACGGCGTGTTGGAAACGGCCTTGCTCCATTGCACATCATTGAGGTGGCTCACTTAACCGATATTGGAGGCGACATCATCAGTTCATCCCGTATCCGCAACGGCTTGGTCGATGTGGAGGGTCATCCATGGTTTTCTCCTGCATGGGAGGGCCACGTCTTGCGCATGCATTCACGGGCAGAACCCGAATTGAAAACGCCCATGGGGGTGCTGTACGAGGGTCCTGAAACCGCTCCAGAAGTGGCCATGTTGGCGGCACTGGAAGACATTGACACCTCCCAAACCATCCTCATCGCTGTTGGTGATGTCACGGTCTCGACGCTCCTGGCTCTAGACATCGTCCCAGACTTGGGATTTATTGACGGGCAAACCAAACGCACAGCCTTAGCAGCAGAAGAGCAGGTGGATTGTTCAGCCTTTACCCACGTGCTTGAAGCTTCCAATCCGGCGGGTGTGCTGACGCCTGAACTCAAGGAGGTCATCGCCCAGGCTGCTCAACTTGAGGAGCCCACCGTGGTGGTGGTCGACGGCGAGGAGGATTTGGCGCCGCTGTACATTCATCTTCATGTTCCGCTCCATGCGGTTGTGTTTTACGGCCAGCCCGGCGTTGGTGTGGTGGCTCAACCGAGCAGCCTCGAAACGAAAGCACGTTGTCGTCGTCTCCTGGAATTGTTCGAGGTGGTTTGAGTGGCGGGGCCCAAGGTCTCCGTTTCCGTATGTGTGCGCAACGGTGCTCATTGGATTGAGGGATGTTTGGAGGCCCTTCTCAACCAAACCTACCCCAACATCGAAATTCTTGTCGTCAACGACGGTTCAGACGACGGAGCAGAGGCGATTCTTACACCCTATCACGACCCCAAAGGCGAACGAGGTGTTCCGCTGACCGTGCATCATCAGCCCCCACTTGGTCTGTCGGCAGGCCGTCAGTGGGCGGTTGAGCATGCCTCCGGTGAATGGGTCGCCATCACGGATATTGATGTGCGCCCCGAACAGGATTGGGTGGCCAACATGGTGGCCAACATTGAGCCGCTTTCTGAAGAAGAGCGGGTTGTGGCTGTCACCGGACGAACCGTTTTCGAGCAGGCCAACGATTTGGTGAGCCGTCTTCGCTCGGTGGAAATCGCAGCCAAGTACCGTGCTCGACCCCGACGAACCAGTTTGGCCAACGGTCCATGTTCCATGTTTCATCGCGAGGCGTTGATGGAAGTGGGTGGATTTGACCCGAGTTGGTACCACGCTGAGGACATGGAAGTCAGTCTCCGACTCATCCAAGCAGGCGGCACCATCGTCTATGCTCGGGATGCCCTGGTCAAACACGTACCAGAAACGGGCGCAGCCCATTTTTTGGCCAAACGGAAGCGCGACGCTCGGGCGCACCTGCGCATTGTTCGCCACCATCCAAAACGACGACGGCAAGGGCCGGGTTTTGATTTCCTTGGAAGTTCCACGATGGTGCTTTGTCTCTTTCCTCTTTGGCTTGGGATACTCATCTCGGGTGTCCCGTTCGCTTGGGGTTTGTTATCAGGCAGCGTTTCCGTTGACGGTTCTCCTTTTGACCCGTGGGAAGGAAAGGTGCTCCTTGTGTCATTGAGTTTGCTCGTGGTTCACGAGGTGTTTCTCTGGCGTGGACGTCTCGGGGTCGTGAACCGTGAAGTCATGCGTTCAACCCCGCATAACAAACTCATCGCCATGTTTGGCGTTCGCTGGCTGACGTTCCGGTGGAGCGTCGCGCTCTGGCAGGGATTGTTGCTGGGTTGTGTCGATGCCTTGCTCGGGCGGAACGGCCACAAGCGTTGACGGTAATGCTTCAGTCGATGTTCTCATCACCAGGCGGCACTCGGCTGGCGTGGTTCAAAGCGAATCCAGCGGCCATGAGGGCGATGGTGACTGAATAGACGCCGACATCAATCCAACCTCGGTGGGCGATACCAAAGTAGAGATAGAAAGCAAGGCCGAGCAAGAGGCACCAAGCGGCCATGGTGCGTTGGCCACCACCGAGGCTTGGGTCGTTGAGAGCAGGCCACGTGTCGTTGATGAGCAATCCCTTGGCCCAGTCGGCAACGGAGTGGCGCTCGTTCACGATTCGGCCACCAAGGGCGATGAGGCCGATGCAGCCAGCGATGAAGATGGTGTCGCCGAGCACTTCAAAGTGGAACCCATCCTTTGCGTCGCCAAAGGCAGCATTGGTGGCCTCAAAGGTCAACAAACCGCCCCACGAGACATGGTAAGTTGGATGGGCCATGCTGAACATGTTCAGGGCAGCAAGGACCAAACCCCAGACGCCGAGGAAGACCAAGGCAGAAGCATAAACGGGCACTTTGCCGTCAACGGCTTGGCCGGTTCCATCGTCGCTCATGCTCTCGCCGACTGGCGTACTGCATTTAAGCACACCGAACAGAGCAACCCGTCGTGTTGACTGGTTCTTCACAGCGAAGTTTGGTGGTGATAATTGGCGTTGAAAACCACGTGCATTTCTTCCTCGGCGGTTGACATGATGGTTCTCACGTCAACGTTGGCCGGAATGCAGGAGTTGATCTCTTTGGACCGTCCGTAGCGACCCTTACTGACGGTTCGTGCCGTGACCAAACCGAGCATATCAAGGTTGGAGATAAGGCCTGAAATCCGGCGTTGCGTCAGTGGATTTTGGCGGATGTGCTGGCAAGCTTGGCGGTAGATGTCGTAGACTTGGCCGGTTTGGACGTTGCGAAGACCGTTTTGCTCGTTGAGCAAAATGGAGGCCAAAACGAGTTTTTGCTGGCTTGGGAGGGTGGCGATGACCGGCGTCATCTGGTCGGATTCGATTTGGCTTTGGGCGATGCGGACATGGTTTTGGTTCACCGCATCATCACCGGCTTGTTCAGCCTTTTCCGCTGAGATGCGAAGCAGGTCAAGTGCACATCGTGCATCGCCGTGTTCCTGAGCGGCAAGCGCAGCGCAGAGTTCGATGACGCCTGGCCCGATGGCTTCAGCATCAAGTCCCTCTTGGGCGCGTTGGCGAAGAATGTCTTGGAGTTGCTCAGCATCGTAGGGACGGAACAGCACATCCAGTTGACCGAGTCGAGAGCGAACGCGTGGGTCAAGGAAATCGGTGAATTTGAGATCGTTGGAGATGCCGATGACACAGGCTCGGGCGGTCTTGAGCGAGGAATTCATGTTGGTCAAGTTGTAAAGCAGGTCATCACCGGCTTTGCGAACGAGGTGGTCAATCTCGTCGAGGACGATGACAAAGACGCCACCGCGTCGGTCCATGCGTCGGATGAGTTCGTTGAACACGCGGTCGGTGGGCCATCCGGTGAACGGGATCTCATCCTGTTCAAAATCCTCCAAGAGCGAGTTTCCAATGTGGCTCAACACCCTGTACTGCGTGTCGATTTGTCGGCAATTTACCATGATGGACTCAACCTGACGGCCCATGGTTTCGCCTTTGGCACGAAGATGATGGCAGACGTAATCGGTGACTGCTGTTTTTCCAGCGCCGGTAACCCCGTAGAGGGTCATGTTACTTGGGATGTGGCCTTTGAGGGCCTCCCAGAGGTTGTAGGAAATCTTCTCAATTTCCTCTTCTCGGTGGGGGAGGCGCTGGGGCCTGAAATTATGGCGAAGGTGTTCTTTGTTTTTGAAGAGGGTTTTCTGGGAAACAAACTTGTCAAAGATGTTGGTTTCCACGTGAATTCACCTCCTTATTTATACCAAAGACGAGGGAGTCATTTGCCGACTCAACGCCATGTTGCCACTGAGTCCGAGTCCCCCTTATATGCCTGTCCACGGGAAGAAATGGAAGGGCTTGATTTTGGAAAAAGTGGACGCCTCACTTTCGGATATAAAGGTAGGCCTGAAAATGAAAAATGAACACCTTCCAAAAAGAAATTCATCCGTGTGCAGGACTCAGAAATCCCATGATTCCCCGTTCCATTGAATGAGGTCACCGTCATGGAGTTGAACCACATGCGAGGGAAACACCGGCTCGGTGTCTTCGAGGAGTTTTGGGAACGGGCTCTCGTCATCGATGTAGGTGTGGGTGATGCCCAAGGGCGTTGTGCAGCGCTCGGCAAGGGCTGCGATGTCCATGGGTTTGTGGTGGTGGGTTGATGGCACCCAATCGGGGAACCCCATTTCCAAGACCGCGAGGTGGGAGCGTTCAATCGCTTCGTAGAGGGTCTCGCAAGGACCGGAATCCCCGCTGTGCACAAAGGATGCACCGCTCTCGTGTTCAAACCGATAGCCATGGGGTTCCACAGCATCTTCGTGGTGAACTTCAAACCGCTCCCAGCGCCATCCGTCATCCAGTTGTCCCTCATCGTCCATCACCCAGGTGATGTGCTCGAGCATGCTGTCAAGCGAACCGGGAAAGGCCAGCTGGCAGAGGTGGGTTAACCGTTCTTTCACGAACGGCGTACCGACCACGGTCAAGGGTTGTTGCCCCTCTCGGTCCGAGATGTACTTGCGTTCAAGCAGGAGGAAAGGGAATCCAAAGACATGGTCGCCGTGAACGTGGGTGATGAACACCGTCCGCAGACCAGCAACATCGTGCCCGGCACGGCGAAGCCCGGCCAGAGCCGTGGGGGGTGCGTCAATGATGTTGTGCCCGTCAAAGAGCGCAAAGGAATGGTGCCGCCCGTGCGGGAGGAAGGCGTTGCCCGTTCCCAACATCTCGATGCGGTGGGCCATGCTGTGGGGACCGCACGGTGCTTCTTCTTCTCATCGGTTGCTGCCGTTGGTGCAGGGATGTGAAGCAACACCAACCATGATATAGCGACCTTGAGTGCGAAAATCATCCCCCGTGGGACGAGGTGAGGAGATGGCTGACTGGTCCGCAAAAAACCCCTACATGACACAAATCACAGAGAACTACATTCTCAACGGCGAGGGCTCCCGTAAGGAGACCCGGCACATCGTGTTCGCTCTGGGTGATTCCGGCATGGATTACAAAGTCGGGGATGCCCTCGGCGTTCTCGCAGAAAACCCCCCTCACATCGTTGAGGAACTTCTTGAAGTCCAAGGCTGGGACAGGGACGCCACCGTTACCACGCACAACGGCGAGCGCTCCCTCTACGATGCCCTGAAGAGGGATTTTGAGGTCCACATGGCGAACAAAAAATTCGTTCAATCCCTCGCTGAAAAAGTGGTCTCCAGCGGCATGAGCATCTCGATGAGCATCGTCTCAAGAACCCGCAACGAGACCTCGTGGTCGGCTTCAGACGATGAGCAAACACCTCCTTCCCTTCGCCCTTCGGTCCCCTCCGATGACCCAGCTGCCCAAGTTGAAGCCATCACGGTGGACACCAAGGCCATCGAAGACTATCTTTGGACCCGTGATTATGTTGACATCATGCGTGAGTTTGAAGTCAAGTACACCCCCGAAGAATTCCTTGAATTGGCCGACCGCCTAAAGCCTCGTCTCTACTCCATTGCGTCTTCACACGATGCTCACCCCGGTTTCGTGGAATTGACCGTCGGCATCGTCCGCTTCGAATACAACGGACGTGCCCGTGGTGGGTTGTGCACCCAGTTCATGGCGGATGAAATCGACACGTCCGGGGCACCCATCGGTGTGTTCATGTCGCCAACGAAGTCGTTCATTCTCCCAGAAGACAAGGACACGGACATCATCATGGTCGGTCCGGGCACGGGTATTGCGCCGTTCCGAGCCTTCATGGAACAGCGTGTTCACGACGGTGGTTCAGGCAAGAACTGGTTGTTCTTTGGCGACCAATCCGAGAAAACCGAGTTCTATTACAAGGACGAAATTGAAGGATGGATTGACGAAGGCCACCTTTGGCGCTTCACCACCGCGTGGTCCCGAGACCAAGAAGAGAAAATCTACGTTCAACACCGACTCAAGGAGCACGGTGCAGAGGTGTGGGAATGGTTT
Organism: uncultured euryarchaeote; assembly: GCA_937881505.1. Lineage (GTDB taxonomy): Archaea > Thermoplasmatota > Poseidoniia > Poseidoniales > Poseidoniaceae > Poseidonia. Next base: position 134 of record CALGEM010000151.1, on the reverse strand, counting down.
GAGCGCGGTGCGTACTTCTACATCTGCGGCGACAAGCAATACATGGCCAAAGACGTTCACCGCGCCTTGATTCAAATCGCCATCGACCACGGTGGCATGTCCGAAGATGACGCCACGCACTTCATTGAGAAGAC
>CALGEM010000150.1 GCA_937881505.1 uncultured euryarchaeote | reverse complement strand
GTATTGCCAACCGTACGAATTCCACTGCTCTTGGGTCCATCCGTCAGGAAGACCTGTGGGTGGAAGGGGTGCAGGCTTTGTTCGGTCCGGTCCACTCGGAGGCGGTGGAACTGGGCTGGCCGCATTTGGTGCTGGTGGTACGGGGCTCACCGATCCCGGTGGAGGCGGAATGGGCCCCGTTGGTGCAGGAGGTTGAGCGAGTTCGGGGACGGCCTTGCCGGCCTTCATGTCTTCAGCCACCACATCCGTCTGGTCTGCGAGTTCTTCCTCTGTTTCTGGAGCGAGCATGCGACGACGCATGACCATGGCGTAGAGGCCAAAGGAAACGGAAGCAAGTGCGATGATGAAGAGCGACACGCTAAACACATCCGTCGAGAGTTGTTGCGTGAGAGCCTCCCCGTCGCGCACGGTCTGTTCCTTGATGAGCAGTGAATCAACGGTGTGACGGTCCATTTCAACTTCGTCGACCAACACCAAAACACGGTATTCAATGCTTGATCCGGCGGGGGCGTCTGCGGTGACCGGCAGAGAAGCGGTGAGCGGGTTGCCAGCAGTTGCCTGAAGTTCGACAGCTGTAACCGTTGACCAGAAGCCACCATCAACGAGTTGCTGGAGCGCAAAGGTGACATCACCGTTGCCTCCGAGATTGTTGGTGTTGACCACCATCTTGGAGGTGTCACCCACATAGGGGCTGGGCACATCCCATTGCATGGTTGTGGAGGGGTCTTGTAGATCGACGCGAGGCCCGACCAGAGCCAATGGCCACGAAGCGAATGGTTCGTTCATGGAATTGGAGAGCGTATCGTAGGGATTGCCTGCTTCGTCGGAGCCGGAAACCCAGACATCAACGGCATAGGAAGGCAACAAAGTCGTCGCTCCGGAATCGGTTAGGTCAAGGGAACCGCTCCAGAAATATTGTTGTCCGAAGGGCGTAATGTCGGGCAAGAGAACGCTACCTCGAGAAATTTCTGCTTCACCTGCTTTGACCCTGTAATGGAGCACGGCAGCCTCAGTGATATCGAAGCCGTTCTCATCGTTGGTGATGAGGATGACCTCGAGATTGCTGGCATCTCCGATGGAGAGCGGTGAGCCTTGAGGAACACCGTTGAGTGAGATGCTGTCAATGGTCGGCCGAGCGCTGTCAACCGCCAAGCGAACCCGCGGGGAAAACGCTGTTTCGTCAAGGGCGAATCCGGGCATATCGTCCATGCTCAACCGCAGGTCAAGACGACCTGAGCGAACCGATGGAACGAGCAGGTCCAAACTGAATTCACCGTCTTCTCGGGTTGATGTACGCCAATTGTTCTCGAAGTCCCCGAAGACGACATCGAAGGAGCCAGGGGGCGCCGGGGTCTCGTCTTCAGCAAACAATACACGTCCAGAAACTCGGAGGGCTTGGCCAGCCCCGATAATGGTTTCATAGTTCTCGGAATTGTAGTGATTTTCGCTGTTGCGAAGTTCAATGGCTCGAATCTTCCCCGGCTGAGTATCAAATCTGAAGTCGTTGTCCAAGCTCCACCAATTGTCGCCCAGACCTTCTTCAACTTCGAAGCAGGGCACAACCTCGTTATCGTTACAAGGCATATCGGTGACCTTGATGCGAGGCAGGAAATGAGCCTCGCCATCGGTATCGTAGGCCTCCGGGAACATCCACGTCAACTGGAAGCGTGCTTCGATGATGACCACGGACTCGTTCCCTTCTTCAAGGCTGACCGTTGAATAGAGGTTTGAGACAGCGATGTTGTCAGAACCCGATGTCATGACCGCCATCGGCAGGCCATCATCACCTTCGGCGAGGGAGATGAATAAGGACGATTCATCGTCATCAAAGTCGCCGGCAAGTGCGACTTGAACGTATTGAATGTCCTGCCATCCATTGGTATCGCTGAGTTTGATTCGGGCGGTGTAAGGAACACCAGGGTGAAGCGGGTCGTAATCGTCGTGGCCGAGGATGGATGAATTGGTCAAATCAACCATGGGTTCGAATTCTTGACGGATGTGATAGGTCACCAAATCTGCGTCCCAGTCAGGGAGGACCTCGCCCGGTCGGTCGCCGCAGGTGATGGATGAAACAGGGCAAACCGGGCCGCGACCCATCGCGATTTCGTTATTTTGCTCGTCCTGTCCAGAGACATAGAACGAGACTCGTTGCTTGTGCAACAGCATGGAATCATCAATGAGACCTTCGAAGATGTTGAGGCCACCTGCTCGTGTTTCAGGTGAACCCAAAACGACCAGTTCGTACTCGTCCTCATTGGGCAATCCGTCAAAGTTGTAGTCGGTACAACCGATGGCCTCACTGGCCTTGCATCCGACCCAATAATGGAGATTGAGTTGGCGAGGCGGGTCCACGGAATCTTGGACCACCACGGAGACGGCTTGGCCAACACCGGATGCACCAGCATGGCGTTCTTCGCCATCCATTGGTGTGGCACTCAAAACCAGAGGTGAGTTTCCGTCAAGAATCAATCGGATGGAATTGTAATTGGGGTTGGTGTAGGTTGAACCGTTTTCCAAATTTACCGCCTGGACATAGAATATCATGCCACCCGGTTGGGACTCAATGGGCGAGGTGAAGGTCATGTTGTAAGCACCAAAGGCAGGGTTGACTTCTTCGTAGAGGACGACCGGTTCACCCAGTGGGTCACCATCGTACGTCACGTTTTGACCAATGATTCGCAGAGAGAAACTCCCGGCAGGAGG
>CALGEM010000149.1 GCA_937881505.1 uncultured euryarchaeote | reverse complement strand
GTCATGGCTCTTGAGCGAGTTCCGGCCGACATTCGAAAAGCCGGTGGCGTGGCACGAATGAGCCACCCAGACATGATTCAGGGCATCCTTGATTGCACCTCCATCCCGGTGATGGCCAAGTCCCGAATCGGACACGACGGCGAGGCCAGAATCCTCGAAGCCATGGGTGTTGACATGGTTGACGAAAGCGAAGTTTTGACCCCTGCCGACCCCTACTTCCACATCAATAAACACGAGTACGACATTCCCTTCGTTTGCGGTGCGACTGGACTGGGCGAGGCCGTCCGACGAATCTGGGAAGGGGCAGCGATGATTCGAACCAAAGGAGAAGCCGGTACCGGCAACGTGGTTGCCGCCGTCACCCACGCTCGGCTCATCGACCAGGAAATTCAGCAAATTCAATCCCTTGACGACCACGGTCTTGACCTCGCAACGGAGAAGATCATGGAACGCTACCGAGTGTTGTCCTCACATTCCGAACTTCCCGGCACTCACCTCATGACACCGTTCGGCGCCATTGATGAAGAGATGCACAACGGCGTTCGCGCCGTTCTTGACGATGTTCACCGACTGGGCCGACTACCTGTGGTGACCTTTTCAGCGGGCGGCATCGCCACACCGGCTGATGCTTCGCTCATGATGCGAATGGGCATGGATGGCATCTTCGTGGGTTCTGGCATCTTCAAATCCAGCGACCCGCCAACCATGGCCGACGCCATTGTCATGGCCACCGCTCACTACGATGAACCCAGTAAAGTCGCAGAAGCCATGGCCATGATGGAAGGTATTCCTATGAAGGGCGATGAACTCGAAACGCTCGAAGTCCGCCTCGACCAGCGTGGCTGGTGAATCAATTCAACGGGTCGGAAATTCCTTCCTCACCCAAGGTCCACTTGAGTGTCTTGACCACGCCCTGCAGGGCTTTGTGATTTCGGGCTGCTTCCTTCATACCCTCTTTGTCGTCCTCGTCTTTGCACGCATCGTACCAAGACTTCCAATCGTTCATCTTGGTCGTTGCTTGCTCAAGCATATCTTCAATCTCTGCCCATGTTCGGTCATAGGTGCGATGAGGGGTTTCGGCCATGTTATCAAGGGTGTGCGAGAATTTACCCTACATAGGGTCTTGCACGACGCTCATGAAAAATGCTCAACTTTTTCTCCGACGTATCGCCGCTCCGAGTCAAGGACGGCACCGTCGCCAATCACGCAATTCTCAACGATACAGTTGGACGGAATAACGACACCCACACCTAACACAGAGTGCACGACTTGAGCACCTTCACCGACTTGGCAGCCTTCCATGAGAAGAGAGGCCGAAATCTTGGCGTCTTTACCCACCTTGCAGTCTGGGCCAAGAACGGCGTTGTCAACAGCACCTTGGCACACCACGCTCTCAGCCATGAGGACGCCGTCACTCTCAGCAAACCCCTGGGGGTAGGTGAATGGAAGTTCATCGTATCGATACATCAAGGTGGATTGGGCGTTGATGAGTTCAAACGGCTGACCAACATCAAACCAAACGCCATCGATGGTTTGCGCATACATCGGCCAGCCGAGTTCAAGCAATGTTGGGAAAAGTTGCTTACTAAAGTCAAATTTTTCACCGACCGGAATGTGTTGAAACACTTCGGGTTCAAGAATGTACAAACCGGCGTTGATGACATTGCTGAAGGCTTCTTCGGGACGTGGTTTTTCTAGAAAACGACGAATAAAGCCCTCTCGAAGGCCGCCGTCAACCTCACCCTCGGGGCTCGCCGATAATCCAACAATGCCGAATTCAGAAGGGTTCTCCACTTCCCACAACGCCATGGTCACCTTTGCGTTGTTTCGTCGGTGAGCAGCGAGCAAGGAAGCGATGTCAAAGGAAGCCACGGCGTCTCCGGAACCCACAACGCAGGTGGATTGAATGGACGCTCTCAACAGACCAACGCTTCCTGCGGTGCCCATTGGCGTTGCTTCTTGATTGATGCGGGCTTTCACCGGACCCGAAGAGTCCGACCAGGATTCTACATGGGACTGAAGTTGCTCACCACGGTAGCCGGTGGTGACCACAATCTCGTGAATACCGGCTTCGACCATGGCGTCCTTGACGTAATCGATCACTGGGCGGCCAAGAACCTCGACCATCGGTTTGGGGCGCGTGGCGGTGAGCGGCATCAAACGAGAGCCTTGGCCACCAGCCATGATGATACCCAACATCGCACGACCTCAACGTCGTCGAATGGGACCCATGCGGCGCATGTTCTTCTTCTTTGAAGAGCCGGAAGTTCGCTTCTTGGTCTTTGCACCGTCATCTTTGCCGACGCCGCCGAAGACCAACTCTCCATCGTTGAGCAGGGATTCAACGAGCATATCCGCCACTTCATCGGATTCAGCACCTGTTTTCATCTCTGCCTTGACAGCCTTGTTGTGGTCAGTAATCCACGATTCTCGCTCTTGTCGAGCCATGTTCAACTCGTCCCGAGCCTTGTTGACGTTGACCATCATCTCCTCAATTTTCTCGTGAACACCGTTTGCCTTTTCGTGGAATTCCACTGATTCGGTGTGATGGCGGTCGCCTTCTGCCTTGAGGAAATTCCGGTGGTCAAGTGCTTCCTTGTATCCTGCCCACTTTTCGTCGGCACGCTTGAGTGCATCAACGAACATATTGTGCGCATCATCGGATTCTGCTTTCAGGGTTGCAATGGCTTCATCGAGGTTGGAGAGGTCAACAGAGACCATCTCGAATTTGGCAACCTCGGGCTCCAACTCATCGGCTCGGCGCTTCATGCGCTTGATTTGTTCCATCGTTTCCTTTTCCTTTTTTGTGCTGGAGGACGTGGTTTGGAATTTTTCTTCGAGGTTGTTGATTTGACTGATGAGGTGAGAATATTCAGCTGTAGCTGATTTCTTTTCCCCCTGCTCACCACGACGACCCTTTGCCTGAGAAAAGAGGTCGCGCAGCTGTTGATTGATGGCGTCTCGCTTGGCCTTGTGGGCGTTGCGTTCAGCATGAATAGCGTCCAACTCTGCCTTCATGAGGTCAAGCTTCTCTCGGTGTTCCTTGTATTGGTCTTGAACAGCGTTGCGTTTTTTTGCCATGGCCCGGCCTTGGTCCCGTAGATTGTTACGTGTCTCACGCAAGCGACGGACCTTGGCTTCCATGTCCCTGAGTTCCGACAACTTGTCGGCGTCTGGGTTCTTCTCGGCGTCCTTTGGCATCCCGCGCATGACCGTGTCCACCACCTACACCATTTCAAGGCTGTGGCTCGCAAAAATCTTGGTCCTAAGCGGTAAATCCGCCAAAGAGCTCCATGAGAAGAAGAATTCCAGCCGACACCAAGCCCAAACCTCCCAGGAGGTACGCAACGTAGGTGCTTGTGCTCCTCAACCACTGGCGGAACTCGGCACGTACACGGACGTTGATCTGCCGTCCAAGAAGCAACTCGCCGTTGGTCTCCTCCAAACGGACGGAAACGGTAGCATCACCTGTCGTCGTGGGAATCAGCGTCTGCCAAGAGACCGTACTGTCCTTGAGCAGACCCGACATCTTCCCAAGAACATCGTCGTTACCTTCCGTAGCGAGGGGAAGGGCCTCGGCCGACCACCAGTACTTTTCACCAGGCTCAAGGCGGTAGGTCAATGCCAGATCCTTGGGTTCAAAATTGGGCGTTTGTACCCGAAACACAACGGTCCTGGTTTTATCTGAGAGATTGTGGAAGAGTGTGAATAGATTCGCTTTGTCCGTGACGACGTTTTCCATGTCCACTTCGAAAATCAAATCCGCCATCGCTGGCTTTCGTCCACTTTCAAGGTCCTGCTTCAGGCGGTCAACCATGCGGAAGAAAGCTGGACAACGCTGATTGATGAGCCCGAGTAAGACCAGCCATGCTTCAAGGGTGAACGTCTCATGTGAAAACACATGGTCCATCCCTTTCTTGGTCAAAATTTCACTCATTTCCAATTCCAAAGTCTTCCGGTCTAGCCCTGTAGCATGGCGGTACAGTGTCATGAGGAATTTCTCATGCGCAAAGTGTCGGTTGACACCGCGCTTGAAACAATCTTCGAGGATCTTGGTGTATTCATCGTATTGCGAGCGGAGGAGTGGGTCCATGTGCGTCTTAATGAGGTCGCTGAACACCATGTTCAGGGTTGAGGGATGAACAGGAGGCGTGTAGGCTGGTAGCAAGCCCGTTTGTTCAACCATGTTGAAGGGCGTAGACCGGGTGGGAAGATGCTGACCGAAGGAAAGCAGCAGGAAAGAAGCAGAGATCAACAAAAACAAGTTTCCAAAGATTGTTCCCGTACCGTACCAGAACACGCCGATGAGCATCAAGGCCGCAGCAAGAGCGAGAATGAGGGATTTGGTGTGATGAGCCATCGATGTTTGGAGTTGATACAGCAGTCCGTCGTAGCCGTGAAGGGATTGCACCGAGCGATGTTCGCTGTTTGAGGCTTCAACGCGGTCGTGGAAGGTGGACAGTGAAATGCTGACGCGATAACGGTGGAAACTGACCGCAAGAATGTAGCCCAAAACCACCACGAAGGAAAGACTCGCTGTGAACGTGGCAAATCCCATCCCGAGGTTCGGCTCGATGTTGTCCAGCCAAAATGTGGGTGATGATTGAGAAAAGGCCCATGTTGAGAAATACATCAACGCACCAAACGCTGGCAAGAACATGATGAGTCGCAGGCCAGAACTGACAATTTGTCGGTCAATGGCATGAACGATGGACTCGGAGAGCCTGAAGCCGAACCGCTCACCGCTTTCTGATGGAGGTGCTTCTTCGCCGTCCCCTAGGGACAGAGCGTCTTCTGCCATGGTTCGGGATGGATTGCTCTGTTCTAAAGTGTTCACACCGTATCGTTGAGGATTTCAACAAAAACACAGTTCATCCAACGCTCCGAGAGAATGGCTTCCTGCCCTTCAGCAACAAAGGAGTTGGGACCGGTTCGAACGATGATTGAACCGATGCGAAAACCACCAGCATCAAGGGCTTGAGCCTCATCAGCCGCCATGAAAATAGCAGAAAGGGTCGCTGGTGTGTCCGTATCGAGATTCATCAACGAGACCGATGATGATCGCTTGGAAAGACGTTCAGCAATGTCGGGTGTGGGCTGTGGGATTTCTCGTCCACTGGGGTCTTTTGTCTCAGGCGTGATCAAGCGAGATAGGGCCACCTCCATGTCGTCATCAATGGCATGCTCAAGGCGACATGCAGTAGCGTGTGGGTCGCCCTCATACGGTAGGATATCCAGCAAAACTTCCGCCAAACGATGCCTTCGCTTCATTTTCTGCCCGTGAACCAATCCGGCGTTAGTAAACCGAGCGCCCTTGTAAGGTATGTATTCAAGGTAGCCTCGGGCAGCCAATCGCTGGACCATCTCCGTGGCCGAAGCTGGGCTGACATCCAACTTTGCGGCGAGGTCACCAGTACGCACCATACCGCCTGGTTCCTTTTCGTGAAATTCATACATCATCTCGAGATATTCATCTTCAAACTCTTGGAAATGGCCGACCATCAGAGAAGCCTCCCTACGGGTGCCTATCCTTGGTGTGCTTTGAATATTTTTGCACACGCAGGACAGCGAACAGAACCTTCGTAGGACGAAGGAATGCGAAGGGATTGGGAACAGTCAGGACAAGAAATCTCAATCTTTTCACTCACCGGCGCCTTTGATTCAGGTTGAACCTCAACCTCAAGGTCATCCTCATCTTCCTCTCGGGAGGGCTCAATCTGTTCCGGCTCAACCCTGAATTTGTGGGAGCAATCAGGGCATCCAACCGAGCCCTCATAGTCAACAGGGACACGCAGTCTTCGGTTGCATTCCGGACATGAAACTTCTCGCTTTTCTTGATGTTTCGATGCCGGCTTCGAGGACGCTTTTGGAGCGGATGCTTGACCGGTGGAAGGGCGGGTCGGTTCTGCACTCTTTTGGGCCCGCAGGCGCAGAACCAAGGCGACTGCTCCACCCAATGCAAGTCCCCAAAGCATCGCTCCAATGGGCCAATCCGGAGAGGCATCGATCACGGCTTCCCCCGAAACATAGGTGGCGTCGGCCGACACCACCGTCCCATCGATGTGCCACAGGGCTTGTATGGCTACGTTACTGCCTTTTGGCCAAACCACCTCAACCTCCAAATCGGTGGACGTTTGACCGTCCCAATCTGGAGAGGTGGTCTTTGCGAGCCTTGTGCCGTAAGCATCCATGAGCCAAACTTCGCCTGAAACGTCAAGGAGGGGTCCGGATTGTTCAAAGGTCAACTGAACGGTGGCGACCTCCCCTTCAATTGGTCGAATGGGGTCCGTAGTAGCGGAGAATGACAACCAAAATTGCGTTTCGTCAGCTGGCAACGAGGCGGTTACTGCGAGAGGCCCAGGACCAATCAACCAGTCAACAGGTGAAATTTGAGCGACGAGACGGTCAGCGTTGAGGTCGCCAAACACCATGGACAATTCGAGAAGGCCTTGCTGGAGTTGGAGGTCGTTTTCTTGGAGGAAAATCGTGGAACCGCCCACCTCATAACCAACCTGAAGGCGGACTTCCCGGTCCTTGCCTTCGTCGAGGTCAAGGTGCAAGGTCAAGTCAATCTCAGCGTTCTCCGTGCGGCTGACCTCTGCAAACGAAAGTTGAATGGATTGTTGTTGCTTAATGACAAAAGTCGTTGACCCCTGATCAAGACCATCAAAGACGCCATTGTCGCTTTCTAGCATCCACGATAATTGGGTTTCACCCACATCAAGGAATTGCATGGAGGCGCTGATTTCACCCGCTGCACCATGCTCCATCTCAACCCAGTCCCCTTGTGCCGTGGATGTCCCGGCTGACAAAACGAGTCGGACACGACCATCCAAATCACCGATATTCCTGAGCAACAAGTTGGCTTCAACATGGTCGCCCTTGTGCCAGGGGCCTCCATTGTAAGAGGGTGTTGTGGTTCCTGCTGATTGGAACACTGCAGAGGGCATTTCAACGGTTGATTGGAACGGTGTCGTTGATGCATCGCTCGTGCGAGCGCCTCCAGCATCGCATTCGAGGATCATCGGTTTAGCGGAGAGCGTGAAGGACCAGGTTGAATTGGTGCCTGAATTGATCACGATGGAGGATGTGTTGAACACTTCTAAACCGTCGGCAAGGCATGAAATTGAACCTGCAAAGGATACTGAGCCGTTGTTCCAAACCGATGCCCAGACCGTCAAGTCACCACCGGCTTGAACCTCGTCGGCGTTGGTGTCGATGACACCTTCTAACAATGGAAGCGGCGGTGGGCCAACACTCCAAGACCCGTTCAGTACGTGGGTGCCGGTCTGACTCGTGCTGACATTGGTCAAAACGACGCTCCAATTCAACGGGCCTTCGGCTAAGGTCATCGTCGGCGCCAAGGTCACAACCTGTGAGGTGGAACCCTCAACCGCGACATCGTTGAGCACAACCGTTTCGTTTGCGACTTGGTTTACCAAATGGAGTTCAACCGCTCCGGTCCAGTTCACATCGCCGTCGTTGATGATGGGCAACACGACTTCGACCTTGTCTCCATCATGAAGAGTCAAATTTCCAGTCGGTTGCCCTGCGGCATCAACGGGATTGGCGAGAACACTCGATGCCCCGCCAAGGGTGATGGCGAGCGGGCGGAGCCGTTGTACGGTACGAGACAACTCGGATTGATGGGTGCTGGAGTTGGAACCAACATCACCTTCTATAGAAATTGAAACCGTACTGAATCCAAAGGGAAGACCCACGAAGGTTCCGGTTATGTTCCGCTCCTCAAGTGCTTGAAATTCGCTGAGACTCTGACTCGTGTTTGAGAGTTCAACACCCTCGAGGGTGGCCACAACAAGATACAGCGTAACGTTTGCAGCCCCGCCTCCCAACTCGTGGAGTTCAACCGTAAACGAGAGGTCCTCACCCTCGAAACTCGTATAATCCACAATGCTCAACGAAGCCTCCTCAAAGAGAACCTCGCCTGCTTGGGCTTGTACGCCGGGAAAAATGGAGAATACAAACAGCATCGCAAGGAGGAGGCTGATGCCCCGTTGTGAACGGCGTTCCCCCTCCATGGTAGGGCGTGAATCTCGTGGTTCTTCACCTTCGCGGCGATAGACGGACCAAGCGGTTGTTTCTTTTACATTGAACGAACCCCCAAAATCCATGCAGGCACGGGAATTGTTGTCCGTTTTGCCTGCCGACCTCATCAAGTCAATCTTAGCACGGCGCGAAAAGTTGGCTGCCCAACTTCCAAAAGAATTGGAATTGCGTCAAGAAGAAAACGACCGCGCCTTCCAACTCGCCAAGGCCTCACGTGAGGAACTCAAGGCCCTCCAGGCGGAGAGCAGCAATTCAAAGGTTAACGAAGAAGACATCCTCAAGGCCCAACACACCTATGACGAGAACGAACAATTCCGTCGGCGTTCTGCCTCGCGCCTTCAAACCATCAAAAACAACATCAGCGACTGTCAAGAAGCGATTTCGTTCTGGCAGCAGTTGGCTGATGGTGAGTGGGGGCACCTCCTTGAGGATGCAGAGCGTGTTCGAGTCGGCGGCGCCTCAAGTTATTCGGAAGCAAAGCGACTCAATTCAGAGAAGGAGGAACGTGCGTGAGCTCCAAATCATCCTCTCTATTTGCTGATTTACAGCAAAAGGAGACCTCAGAAGTTGAGGCCATGTACGAGACCTCATTGGCTCAACTCTCTGCTACAGAAAGCCAACTTCTTGAATTGTATAAGAAGAAAAAAATCCATTCGGAGACGATCAAATTTGCCGTGAGCAAAACCCTTCAGGCTCCCAAATTGGACCAAGAAACCCAAGGCGACCTCGTTGAGCTTGCTATTGAGCAAAAAGCCGATTTTGACGCTTGCCTCGCCCGCAGGGATGCCCTTGTTGAACGGTTGGTTCTGCCCCGACACCGCGTGTTGCATACAATGGGAGATTTTTACGAGAAATTGACCGCCCCCCTAACCCCCTCCGATTCAACCAGTTTGGCCAACGAGATGGAATACTTTTCACGCTTCTTTGAACTTCAGGCTATCTTGGAAATTTATACCGAAGAGAAGGATGTCCAATCCTCGCTTCATCGAGCGAGGACCAACCTCTTGGAGACCGTTAAGGCGGTTAACAAAAACGACCGACGTCTGGCTCAACTCATCAATCAACACCGGTCGGGCGCCAAAGCTCAACGAATGGAAGCAGGACGGCTCAAAGCCTACTTGGAAAAGGTGAACGCTGCGCCGGTCAATCCGGTCCCTGAACCCAACCCCGAAGTCAATGAGCGCTTACTCGCAGGTGAAGCGTTGACGATGGAAGAATTTGCGTCCATGCTTGAACACGGCGGGTTGACGGAACTTGAGACGAGCAACGCACCCTCTTCAAAACCAAAGCAGCGGCAAAAGAAGTCCATGCGAACTTCACAACCCCGCCGTGGCCAGCGGCAGACCTCCCCCCGAAAGCGAGACTGATCGGCATGCCGAGAATGGCCTGGATACCCGGAGACCGACCGCTTGATTTCCCCGAAGCAGCCGTCCAGGATGTCATCCGCCTCTTCAAGAATGAAACAGGAGAAATCTACGCCGAGGCATCCGTACGACACCTTCCCATTCCGGTATGGGATGCTAACCTCTTGCTGGTTGACACAGACGAGGCGCCACCTCGGGCCGTTCACGGCGTCATGTGGGCAACCCCGTTCAAAGACGACATCGTGAGGGTTGCTGCCTTTGTGATTGGAGGCGAACACCAGGGCCAGAAAATGGGTTCTCGTGCATGGGACCGTTTTACTGCGGAAGCATGGGCCAAAGGGTTCCGCCATGTTCAACTTGAAGTGAAAGCAGACAATGTCGCCGCACAGCGATTCTACACACGCCGAGGATTAACGGTGCAGCAAGAGTTGCACGGCTACTACAAATCTGGATTGGGCTACATGATGCGAGGGCCGCTCATGCCACCTTTGGATTGAGAAGGACTATTCACCGAGGCATGAAGTTCATCTCATGATTGAAGCCGTGCTTCGGGGGTTGACCAACCTTGACGGCGTACGGACCGTTCTCTTGGTGGAGCCCGACGGATTCGTTGTGTTTGCCCAACCCTCGCCAAATGGAGTTGATTCAGCCCTTGTTGAATCGTGGAATGCATTGGCCAAACAAGCACCTGATGAAGCCCTGACCACCGTGGTGATGGAATCAGGCTACCTGATACTCAAACCGATTGAAGACCGCGTCTTGATGACGGTTTGTGAGCGCTCATGCAACCTTGGAAATGTTCGTCATGCCTTGCAAAATCTCGAGTGGCCAGACTGAATCCGGGAAGAAACGGGTGCATCCCCGCCCGTGAAGGATTAAATGGGGGTGGTTGGTCGCCAACTTGCGGGAGGATGGGAATCCTCCCCAGACCAGGTGAGATGAAGAATGGCAGAACTCAAAGATCTTCTTGACGAGCGACGAAAAATGGTTGACAAAAAAGCAACGCAACATCGCGAAATTCGAGACGATTGGAACGAGAAAACCAAGACCTACACCTCCACCCGAAACGAACTCAACAACGAAGTTCGCGAACTCATCGTCCAGGTTCGAGAACAGCGTGACCTCCGAGACCAGATGAACGAAATGGTCCGTGAGAAGAAAAAGGAACGAGAGGACGCCAACAAAGCCGTGCGTGAAGCAAAGGATGCCATGCGCGCCGGCCAACCTGAACAACCTCAGCAATTTGACCGACGTGGACGTCCGATTCGCCCTGACACCGTTCAATCCTTGACCCGAACCATGGAACGCTTGGAGCGAGAATTTGAGCAAGGAAAGCACCAAGGGAAAAACGAGCGAAAATACTTCAAGAAAATGAAGGAATTGAACGCCAAGCGAAAGGCGCTGAAAGAAGCCCAAGTCGCAACCGAGAGTGCCGAGGGAAGCGGTGAACTTCGAGAGGCCATGGCCCTTCAAGAAGCCGCTCATAACGCCGTCAAAGAAGCTGCTGAAGCCGCTCAAAGTGCTCACGATAACATGCTTCAATGGAATGCAGAAGTTGACCGCCAGCGCGAGAAAGCCGAAGCAGCCCACCGCAAACTCCGAACCTCAAAGAAGGAAGCCGACAAAGAGCACAGCCTCTACATCGTCTCGTTGCGATGCTTGCACTCCATTCAGGACATCCTCCGTGCCATGCGAGGCGCCAGCGCAGGTGAGGGTCAGCGCCCAGCAGCCAGCGACCAAACGCAAGATTTGATGGCCAAGTTGCTCGCTGGTGAGACGCTTTCTACAGAGGAATTGATGCAACTCCAGCGTTTTGACTGAACAAAACCGTGCGGATACATCAAAAACCTCCAACAACGGAAGTTAACTGGACGTGGTTTGAATGATTGGTCAATCCGACATCGCTGAAATCGTCGAAGAGTACGACCGCCTCAAACTTCGCATTGGCATGACGGCTTCCCACTCGGCGCTGGACATCTGCGACGGCGCCATCGAGGAGGGCTTTCCAACCGTCGCCTACTGCAAGGAAGGTAGGCACAAAACCTACGCCAATTATTTCAAAACTCAACGAAGTTCATCAGGACGCGTTGTTCGTGGCATGGTTGACAAGGCCATCGTGCTCAACGAATTCAACGATGTCCTCGCGCCTCAGATGCAAGAAGAAATGCGCAAGCGGAACGTCATCTACATCCCAAACCGCTCGTTTACGTCCTATTCCTCCATCAGCGACATCGAAGACAACTTCCGTGTGCCCATGTTTGGCTCTCGTAATATGCTGCGAATGGAGGAGCGGACCGAAGACCAAGACTACTACTGGATCTTGGAAAAGGCTGGCCTGCCCTATCCCGAAAAAATCGACAACCCTGAAGACATTGATTGCCTCGTTATCGTGAAACTTCACCACGCCCAAAAGAAACTCGAGCGCGGCTTCTTCACCTGCGCTTCTTACAAAGAATACCAAGAGAAATCCGCTGCGCTCCTCGCAGAGGGCGTCATCGACCAAGCCTCCCTTGACGGTGCACGAATTGAGCGCTATGTCATCGGCCCCGTGTTCAACCTCAATTTCTTCTACAGCCCCCTCGCTGAGGAAGGCGAGCGTCTGGAGTTGCTTGGCGTTGACTGGCGATTTGAATCCTCACTCGACGGGCATGTTCGCCTCCCGGCGCCGCAGCAGATGACCATGCCGATTCACCAGCAAATTCCCGAGATGACCGTGGTTGGCCACAACACCGCCACCATCCGAGAATCCCTCCTTGAGAAGGCGTTTGAGCTTGGAGAGAAATTCATCAAAGCCAGCAAGGAACACTACGACCCGGGCATCATCGGTCCGTTTTGCCTCCAAACGTGTATTGACAAGGACATGAACTACTACATCTACGACGTCGCTCCTCGTCTCGGCGGCGGCACCAACGTCCACGTCAGTGTTGGTCACCCCTACGGCAACGCCACCTGGCGGAAGCCCATGTCAAGCGGCCGCCGTATCGCTATGGAACTTCGAATGGCTGCAGAGCAAGACCGCCTGCTTGAAGTGTTGACTTGATCGGCTCACGATTTATTCTTCAACGTCGTAGAAGGCCTCGTCCGTAACCTCGTACCAAGGGTTGACACCGATATCACTTGAGCCC
The DNA here is from genome assembly GCA_937881505.1 of uncultured euryarchaeote. Classification (GTDB taxonomy): domain Archaea; phylum Thermoplasmatota; class Poseidoniia; order Poseidoniales; family Poseidoniaceae; genus Poseidonia. Next base: position 7,915 of record CALGEM010000149.1, on the reverse strand, counting down.
TCATAATAGGCGGTGGATTCCACGAAATAATAGGTCAGATTAGATTTCGCCCCAACACCGTTGATGCTCCAACCTTCGTGGTTGTCCAAAGCGACAACGGGCCAAGCATGGCCGCCCCATTCATCGTCCTCGGTCGCCTTGACCATGCCCAACATCAAGCCAGCATCGTAGCCAAGGTACTCAACCAAACTGATGAACAGCGCGCTGGAATCCTCACAATCACCGCTGCGGTCGTAAAGCATCTCCAAGGGGTATTTCGGATACTCTGAGAAATTGGTGGTGTCAAGGTCGTAGGCGTACTGGATTTGTCCGACAAAGGCGTAGATATAGCGCAGGATATCGATGTCTGAGGTATAACCTTTGGAGATGGCATCTGCCCGGAGTTGGTCGGCCGTGGCCATGATCGTCACATCGTTTGGTGTTGAGAACGCCGCATACTGGGGAATGATGTCAGCATAGGTGACGGCGTTCGTCCAATCGATGGCGTGGTTCATGTTTCGGTACATGAGATAGTCAGCGTGCGTGGTGTCAATTAGGATACTGTGGTACTCGCCACTAAACTGCCAGTACATGTTGAACGAGGTCATCCCGAGATAGTCGAGCGGTTCGAGAGAAAACTCCAGTGAACCTGCGTCGCCATCACCGCTGCCGTTGGCCACGAAGGAGAGGTTCTGCTCAGTTGCGAGGCTGTCATAGACCGCAGAATAGGTGAGGACGCCTTCATCAGGATGGATGTCAACATCGTCATCGATCAGAGGGTCCTGGTCGTACACCGATAGTTCAATCCAGTGATAACGCAAGGATTCATTGAGGTTGATTGAGGCATTCACACCGACAAACTCCGGCTCTCCAACGGTGACGGTCAGCGCGCCGTTTCCGTGATGACAAATGTCGCTTTGATTGTAAACGGAATAGCAAAAATACATGTCGCCTCGGTCCGATAGCCAATCAACAGCATCAAAGAGTGTAAAGCGCTCAAAACGAATCCTGACACCGATGTCCTTGCCAAGGTGAAGGTCATCCTCATCCAAGGTTCCGTCGTTATCGTCGTCCGGGTCGGTGTTATCTCCCAATCCATCACCGTCTTCATCAGCCCATTCAGCGCCGTTCCACGGGAAGACATCGCTGTTATCGCCCCAACCATCCCCGTCCGTGTCCAATTGCTCAGATGGGTCTTCGGGAAAAGCGTCGCCATTATCGCCAACACCGTCCCCGTCCGTGTCCTGCCATTCGTTTGCATCAAGAGGGAAAGCATCGAGGTCGTCTGAAACATTGTCATTGTCGTCGTCGTTGTCCTCCATGACATCATGACAGCCATCAGCGTCGTTGTCCGTTTCTGCGGTCGGCAGCCAATCTATGCCACCCGTTGGACAGGCATCGGCATCGTCGGGAACCGTATCGTTGTCGTCATCGTCATCTTCCTCGCCATCGTGGCAACCATCACGGTCGTGGTCCAGTGATTCGACAGAGGTCCATTCATCAAAGCCGTCAAAACAATCATCCAGACCGTTGGCGACGCCGTCGCCATCAAGGTCGTTGGGATCATAATCTGAAAAGTTCCAAATCACCACTACAATCAATGAGGACAGGAGGAGGATTCCAACCAACACGACGCCCACGATGAGGCCTGGCGAGCCAATCGAAGCACGCTGGGCGGTTGCTTCAACCTGAACCGGTTGTTCCTCGTACGCAACCTGTTCGCTTGGCACCTGCTCTTGAGGTGGTGCCTGCGCTTGTTCATCCCCGAGCAGGTCTTGGGCTAGACTCCAGAACTCGTCTTGACCCACCATGGTGGAGAAGACAGCACCTCGGTCCTATAGCGATTATGCCGACGGAAAACAACCTCAACCTTGGTAGGCAACCCACTGGCCGGACTGAGCATCGTAGTAGGAGAGGTTGCCATTCGCATCTCTTGACCAGTGCACACCGTTCTCTTCCCATTGCTGAGGTGAAGAGGCGTCAAGGTTCGGGATGTCCTTCGAAGCCCCGGCCATGTTCTGTTCCGTTGCAGAATCCATGGCATCCATGGCATCGCCGAACGGACTTGTGGCTGCCAATTCGGGCTTGCGGGTGTAGAAGTACCCGCCGCCTCCGAGGAGGCCGACCAAGAGCAGGGCGATAATGGCGTACAACATTCCGTTTCCAGATTCCTTCACGGCGGCCTGGGAGCGAGTCGGGTCTTCGGGATAAGCATCCCAACGGTCGGCGACGCCGTCGTTGTCGCTGTCAACGGATTCATTGGCATCGAACTTGAAGGCGTCCTCGGCGTCGTTCACGCCATCACCGTCTGAATCAAGTTGAATCAGAGCACAGCCAACAGCATCGATCAACTCACCCTCCGGGGTGTTGGGACACTCGTCCACGTGATTCTTGATGCCGTCTTCGTCATCGTCCTTTTGCTGTTCTGAACAACCGTCCATGTCCACACTTTGCGTGACCGGGGTGTCCGGACAGAGGTCCATGTTGTTCATGATGTCATCGAGGTCCTCGTCCTTTTGCGATTGGGAACAACCTGCTGCGTCAACTTGCTCCTCAGCGGGCGTGACTGGGCAGGTATCGTCAGCATCCGAGATGCCGTCGTTGTCCGCATCACGCTGGTTGGTGGCGCAACCCAGGAGGTCAACGGTCAAACCGTTCCCCGTCCCGGGGCAGTTGTCAACGTCATCGGTGACATCGTCCCCGTCGCTGTCCTTTTGAGAAGGCGCACAGCCTTGAGCGTCGGCCGTTTCGGAGGCGGGCGTGAAGTCGCAAACATCGTTGGCGTCCACGACGCCGTCATCGTCAGTGTCTCGTTCTGAAGCTGCGCAGCCCACGCCGTTCACAGGTTCACCCGCTGTGGTGGTCGGGCACTGATCGCGGTCGTCCGTGATGGTATCACCGTCGGTGTCCAGTTGGCTGGTAGCGCATCCTGCAGCATCGACCACAGCGCCCAAAGGCGTGTTGGGGCATGCGTCGAAAGCATCCATGACACCATCGTTATCGGCGTCTTCCTGACTGCTTGAACAACCGACACTGTCGACCGTTTCGCCTGCTGGCGTGTCGGGACAGGCGTCATCAGCATCGCTGACACCGTCCATGTCGGCGTCAAGTTGAGAGAGAGAGCATCCGTTGCCATCAACCGCTTCTCCGGCTGGTGTATCCAAACAGAGGTCAGGGTTGTTACCGTTGGCGTTATCGCCGTAACCATCACCATCAGCGTCCTTCCACTGGGTGGCGTCGTTGGGGAAGGCGTCAGCGTTCAGGCCGGCTTGGTTATCGCCGTAGCCATCACCATCGGAATCGCTCCATTGGGTGGAATCATTGGGGAAGGCATCGGGGTTGGTTCCTGCTTGGTTGTCACCGTAGCCATCACCGTCGTCGTCCGACCATTGGCTTGAGTCATCAGGGAACGCATCGGCGTTGTCGCCTTGTGGGTTATCGCCGTAGCCATCTCCATCGCTGTCCTCCCACTGTGTGCCGTCCGCAGGGAAGGCATCGGGCGTGGTGCCATTGGGGTTGTCGCCGTAGCCATCACCGTCAGCGTCCGACCATTGGCTGGCGTCGTTGGGGAAGGCGTCACCGTTGGTACCGGTTGGGTTGTCACCAAAGCCATCGCCGTCGCTGTCCTTCCATTGACTGCTATCGGATGGCCACTCATCGGGGTTGTTGCCACTGGCGTTGTCGCCGTAGCCATCGCCGTCAGCGTCGGACCACTGTGTTGGGTCGGTAGGGAAGGCATCAGGGTAGTTTCCGTTGGCGTTATCGCCGTATCCATCACCGTCAGCGTCGGACCACTGTGTTCCGTCGGTCGGGAAAGCATCGGCCATGTTTCCACTGGCGTTATCGCCGTAGCCGTCACCGTCCATATCGGACCATTGTGTGGCATCGTTGGGGAAGGCGTCAACATCGTCGTTGTACCCGTCATTGTCCGTATCCTTCTGCGAAAGAGCACACCCGTTCTGGTCCACGATAGCGCCTGTGGCGGTGTTTGGACAGGCATCGGATTCGTTGGGCACACCGTCGTTGTCATCGTCTTGAACCAAGGTGAAGCAATCCGAATCGCCGATGAGCTGCACGGAGACGTTCGAATACAAATCGATGTGGACACAGTAGGTTCCCGAAGCATTTGGTGTGTTGTAGGTGAAGGTTGGCATGCTCTGGTTTTGGGCGGTGGCGGTAAACGAGGTCATGGTTGAGGTAGCAATATTTGCGCCCGATGCGTCGGTCACTCGATACTGGTACTGGTATCCATCCCCGACCACGAGGTCAAGACCTTCAGCCTGGACATTGTTGGTTGCCGCCGTTGCACTCGCCGAATACGAAGCGATGGTCAACGAGGGCAACTGTGGAATGAAATCGTAGAAATGAAGTCCGGTGAGATTGTCATTATCGCTCAGATTGACGTTGGTCCCGTTTTGCGAAATGTAGCCGAGGAACAAATGGTCGTTCATGGTCGTTGGTCCCGTCCATGTGATCTGATAGGTCATGGACGAGGTGGTCGGCATGAGGTACCACATGTCTGAATCAATCATCGAATCGTTGATGGCTGCATTTACATCGTTTGAAACAGTGAAATTGCTCAACCATTCGTCGTAATCAAGAACAATCCACTCAACCACATAATCGCCACCAACCGTGAGGTTGGTCAACTCAATGTCGCCCGTCGTTGACGAAGTGGCTTCAATTTCAACCATCTCGATGTAGAGCGTATCCGTATCGGTGTTGAGCGAGGCGTTGGCAGCGTTGAACAAGGTCGAGGTCACGGCAAAGACCGATTCATTGTTGGTCGCCATGGTCGTGATGTTGATGCTGTGGGTGGTGCCGTTCGCAGTGAAGGAACCATTGGTCGAGGAACCCCAGTGTTCCTCACCATCCAGATGGATTTGGCCGTATGTGTGGTTGTAGTTGTAGGTTGTACCGTTGGTCAGTCCGGAGAACGAGAGCGTTGCATGGGTGGTGTTGGTGATGGCGACATCCACCGACTCAAACGCTTGACCACCGCCGGGGTTGTCCGTGGTGATTTCAATGTCGTAGGTGTTGGTTGCACCCTGCCAACCGTAAACATCCACATAGGTGGTTTGGTTCACCGTAGCGGTAACCTGCATGGACTCAAGGTTGCCCGTTGTCCCCGAACTGGCAAGGAAGCCTCCAGTCGCCGTGTCCCATCCGGTGTCGATGTCGCCAACGGCGCCATTGAATGTGACGTTAACGTAGTACGTAACACCCGCAATCATGTCAACTTCAAAGTAATCGAAATCGCTTGACGAGTGAATGGATAAACCGGTGCAGGAAAGGGGGAGAAGCGAGGCCGGTGTGGCGGTGCTGGTGGAATCGTTTGGTTCCAGAATATCAGAGGTGAGGGTTCCCGCACCCGTGCAGTTGGTGACCGATGAGCCACCTCCGCCTCCACCACCGCCGGTGCTTCCGACGGTGAATTTGGAGAGAGTAAGGTTCCAGGTTCCAACGCCTTGGTAGCGGTAAATGCTGATGTACACCATACCACCATGAGCGGTGGTGCTCGAATTGGTCGAAAGGGTCTCGGGATTTGTCGCCCATGAGGCACCCATCATCGTGAGATTGCTGTCGTAAAAGATCAAATCGAAATCATTGGTGACGGTCGTGCCGTTGGCGAACGTGGTGGTGGACGGGAAAGAGAGCGTGGCAGAGAGGCCTTCGTTGGCGTTGAGAGCCACACGAAGGTAATCTTCGTCATCCCCATAATCCAATTCACCTGAACCGGAGTAACTTCCTGTGAAGATGTAATTGGTGATGTTGACGCTGGTGTTATCGGGCAAATCACCTCCCGAATTGAGGTCGTTTTGGTTGGGCCCGACGGCTTGGACAGTTGGCGTCATTCCCACGAGCACCGTGGAAAGAACCAGCATCAGCGAAAAGAGGGCCGAAGTGGTCTTGGATTGACGGTTGCGTGCTTCGTTCATAATATTGCCATGAACCGGCAGTATATCACGCCTACCCCGGTGAGTGAGGCATCAAATAGCCGTGGGAGCGACGTGCCCGTCCCCTTTGTCATCGGGTTGACGAACACGGGACCAAACACCACCCATCAGTTCATCGTGGTGGCCTTGACAGTAGTGGAATCGGCGGTAAGCCTCACGGAAAGAGTAGGCTTTCTTGCCCGTGGCGACCAAATAGCCCTCCGGCGAGAGACGTGAGACGATGGTGCCAACTTCTTGGCATCCTGGGAAGTCGCACACTGGTTCACCGTCCATGCTCTCAACTCACCTTGATGCTACATTAACTCTTGCTCATACTTGATGCAGACTCAATCCTCGTCCTCCGAAGCGACGGGTTCAATCACGACCAGCGGTACGTTGGCCTCAATGGCTTCACCTTCACTGCAGTGTACAGAAACAACGGTTCCCGAAACGGGGGCCTGAATCTCGTTTTGCATCTTCATGGCTTCAAGAATCAAGATCACTTGGCCTTCGGCGACCTCTTGGCCTTCCTCAACCTCCACCGTGACAACTTTTCCGGGGATGTTGGCAGAAACAGTGCCGGATTTCTTCTTCTTTCGCCCTCCGGAGCGACGGGGCTTTGCTGCGACCGCGGCCTCTGGCATTTCGATGTCAAAGGACTGGCCCCCGACGGTGGCTTTCCATGTGGTGCCCTCGCCCTCAAGTTCAACTTCGTATTCCGTACCGTTCACGATGACCTTTCGTGTGTCTGTCATGCGATTACCTCCATGGGGAGCGCCCTGCTCGGGCGTTCATCAGTGATGCCTTTCCGGTCATCTGTCGGCGATGGTCTTGCGACCAAGCAGAACCGGGTTGGCGAGCAATTTGAGCGGGGTCATCACCGTCCGCTTGGGTAGCGGCAATGACGGCGGCAATGGCAGCCATCATCAATTCAGAGATTTCTTCAGCCACTTCATCACCTCATAGTGGAATGTTCCCGTGCTTGCGAGCAGGGCGAAGTTCTTCCTTGTCCATCAACATCTCAAGGGCTCTGCTCAAGCGTTGACGCGTTTGGTTGGGCTCAATAACATCGTCGAGATAACCCAAGGCCGCTGCTTTGTAGGGGTTGGCAAATGTTTCTTTGAAGTCCTCTGTCAACCGCTCTCGCTCTTGCTCTGGGTTTCGAGCGTGGGCGATTCGACGACGGTGAATGATTTCCACCGCACCGTCAGCCCCCATCACGGCGAGCTCGGCCGTTGGCCATGCCACGTTGTAATCACCACGGATGTGCTTGCTCGACATGACATCGTAAGCGCCACCGTAGGCCTTACGAAGGATAACGGTCAACTTCGGCACGGTCGCCTCAGCGAAGGCGTAGAGGAGTTTAGCCCCGTGACGAATGATGCCACCCCATTCTTGGTTGGTTCCGGGCAGGAATCCAGGCACGTCCTCAAATGTTAGAATGGGGATGTTGAAGGCATCACAGAACCGGACAAAGCGAGCGGCTTTGTCACTGGCGTCAATGTCCAAACACCCGGCGAGAATCTTGGGTTGGTTGGCGACCACGCCCACCGTGTGTCCACCAAGGTGGCCAAAGCCGACGACGATGTTTTGCGCCCACTCGGCTTGAACTTCCATGAAACCGCCGTCGTCCAACACCTCGGTGATGACGTCAAGGACATCGTAGGGTTTGGCCGGGTCGTCAGGAATGATGCTGTCAAGGCCGTCGCAGGAACGGTCCTTGCTGTCTGAGGTCTTCTTCATCGGCGGTCGCTCAAGGTTGTTGGGCGGCAGCAAATCGCAGAGGTCTCGAGCCATCTGAATGGCGTGCTCGTCGTCGCTGGCCGTGAAGTGCGAGACACCCGACTTTGAGCCGTGCGTGGCTGCTCCACCAAGGTCCTCGAAACTGACGACTTCGTTGGTGACCGTCTTGATGACCTCGGGACCGGTGATGAACATGTGAGCGGTTTGGTCGACCATGATGACAAAATCAGTAATGGCTGGACTGTATACGGCGCCAC
>CALGEM010000148.1 GCA_937881505.1 uncultured euryarchaeote | reverse complement strand
GTCCACGACATCTTCAGCGAACGCCACGAGTGCCCAACGGCGGCCGTCTCGGTCAAGACCTATTTCCACCTCACCATCAAGTCCGAACAGGTCCATCTCGATACGCTCAGCCGCATCGGAGGCCTCCAGCACAAACTCCGGATGAAGGTCCAGAGCACGGCAACGCAGGTCGGGTCGCTCAAAGGCGAAGGATTTGGTGACGCCGCTTGCGGCGCACTGGAGGGCGTTGAAGCGGTCGCCTTTGTTGCCATGTCGTCCGTCAAGCGCTGAAACGGAAGCGATGAAGCCGGAGGATTCGGTTGGAATACGGCCGCTCAATTCTTTCAGGAGACCGAACCAACCGTGGGCTGCGAGGGCGATTTGCGAAGAGGGGTAGGCATCCTCCGGCCATTGCTCAGATGCCAATTTCATCGGAGCCATGTGGACCATGCCTGCAAGCTGCGCATCGCTGAGTTGGGTGGCAATCCACGCCAAATGCTCAGGTTGCTCGGGGTCAACTCGGAAGACGGTTCGTCCGCCTTCGTCTTGACTGGAAGCGTCGCGAATGCGACTCTCAAAGCCAACCCGAACCGCCTTCAGGCCGCGTGCCTCCATGCGTTGACAGAAGGCTTCTGCAATGCCCCATCCGTCATCGGACACAAGCACCGTGCCGCTTGGATTGAGCGGAGAAGGAACGCCAGGGCAGCCTTCGATTTCGACCTGCCAACGCCGTGTTCCTTGATGAGCAGATGATGAAGAAGGACCTGGCGCAATCGCGGTTGTCGGCGAGGGGGATTCAACTGGAGCATCTGGTGCTGGGGCTTCAATAGCCTCGCCACCACCTTGCATCTTCACGATATAAGCGGTGAAGTGGTTCAGCGTGGGGTGGTCGGCAAGAACGAAATCCTCGTCCACAGGCAGGGAGAATCGGTCCCTGATTTCGGCCATGATTTCCGCTTGTTTGACCGTGTCAATGCCCAATTCACCCTCAAGGTCCTGGTCCATCTCAATGAAATCAGCAGGATAGCCGGTATGGTCCACGACAACGGAAACAAGCACGCCTTCAATATCGGGATGAGAGCCGCTTGTGGATGGTGCTGGGGCTGGGGCAACAGTGGCTGGGGTTGGAGCCGGCTCGGGTGCAGCAGGAGCAGGTTGTGGTTCAGGGGTGGCAGTGGGCGGGGCAGGCGTAGATGGGGCACCTCCTTTCATGCGCTGGATGTAGCCGATCATGTGATTCAACGTCGGGTGGTCTGCGAGGACAAAGTCCTCGTCAATGGGTAGACTGAATTTGTCTCGGATGTCCGCCATGATTTCCGCTTGCTTGACCGTGTCAATGCCCAACTCACCCTCAAGGTCCTGGTCGAGTTCAATGAAATCCGCAGGGTAGCCCGTGTGCTCAACCACCACGGCCACAACCGTCGCCGTCATCGCTGCATCGTCCACCGGGGCGGCTGGAGCAGGAGATGCAGGCGCTGGGGCTGGGGCAACAGGGGCTGGTGTTGGAGCCGGTTCGGGTGCGGCCGGGGCAGCAGGTGCCGGAACCGGTGAAGCCGGAGCGGCACCGGTCATTCGTTGGATGTAGCCGATCATATGGTTGAGCGTGGGGTAATCGGCAAGAACGAAATCCTCGTCCACAGGCAGGCCAAACTTGTCGCGGATATCGGCCATGATCTCGGCTTGCTTGACTGTATCAATGCCCAACTCACCTTCGAGGTCTTGGTCGAGTTCAACGAAGTCGGCAGGATAGCCGGTGTGGTTCACCACGACCTCGATCACGGTTGCGACCATGCTTTCGTCGTTCGCCACGGGTGCAGCCGCAGCAGGCGCGGGGGGTGGCGTTGGTGCAGGTTCGGGCTTTGCTTCCGGAGCAGGTGCGGGGGATGGTTTTGGTGCGGGCTCGGGAGTGGAGGTCACCGAGGGTTTGCCTTCCCAATCGGAGGTGATGGGCCATGGATCGCCCTGAATGCCGCCGTGGAGGTTGTTTTCGCCGTCAACATAGGCCACGAGTTTGTTTTGGAGGACGCGCATGACGACATCGTCGGTTCCGGCGAGTCCTCGTGCCCAAGCAAGCAGGCGGCCACCATCGATACGCTCGCCTTCAACCGGCCACCTTCGCATCAAGGAAAGGGCGATTTGAGAGCCAAAACCGGCTGCGAAGCGTAGTCCGTACTCCAATTCGGGATAGTCGCCTCCCGTTGAGAGGTTGAGGTCGCCCAATTCGGGGTCCA
>CALGEM010000147.1 GCA_937881505.1 uncultured euryarchaeote | reverse complement strand
TGAGCGTCGTCTATGAAATCCAGGTCAGTGAGGACCAAACGCCCACGGCCGGCGACGACGCTGCGGACGCCAAATTCTGGCCGATTGAAACGGTGTTCAGTGGCGAGTTAACGCTGGCTGGCGACCACCTGCAAATTCTGACCAACTGGCTCAAGTCGTGATTCAAAAATGAACTGCAGCGTTGTTTACGGCGCATGCTCATCCATTTTCATGGTGATGACCACACGCCCGTGGTCGGCCCAAGGCAACGGCCCGTTACCGTCCTCAAACCGATGGGTCTCGATGGTCATGCCCTCCCACCAAGGGTCATCGGCAAGAACGCTCTGTCGCAGGGCCTCAAAAGCCGCTTCCACCGTTGACGGTGTTGGAAATTCAAACTGCATGAACCGGTTGACAAGGAGTTGTCGAGCAGCTTCCTGTGATTCACGAGCCTCCTCGATGTGGTCGTCGAGTTCGCTCCAAGGCACCGTTGGCAACGTCAAACGAAAGCCTGTTTCCGTGTCGGCGAACGGCATGTAAATCGTGAAGGATTTGCCTTCCCTGCACCGTTCAAGAAAGGTGGAGATGAACCCGGCGTAAAACCAAGAACGGAAACTTCCACCGTCCCATTCGCCAAAGGAGGGAAGGGCATACTCAACCTCCTGTGCGTCGCACGTCAGGCAGATGGACATGCTGCTCTCGGTCATGCAATCGATGCACTTGAATTCATCACAAACACTGCACGAGAAGGCACAAGAGACCTTGTTTTCACACCCGACTTCCGCACATTCCTGCATCTGATTGATAAGCAGTCCCATTCGGTAAGATCATGGCATCAGATGTTGGAACATGAGTGTGTGTTCCAATGACTGCAGAAACCTGACCATAGCAAAAATGACCAAATGCCATTTTTTCAGAAGTCGCCTCACAATGGATATCTACCAGAGATGCTTGTACCAGACCTCCCAATATATTTTTGCTTAAAATTCCATCTATTTCAGAAAATGGATCATCGAACGGTCGCTTCATAAAAACTTGGCCTAAAATTTGTGAAACCAATATTTTTCTACCTCTTTTGTCAGCATATATGTTTGAACCCTTACCAGGCGCTGATTTTGAGAAATTTA
>CALGEM010000146.1 GCA_937881505.1 uncultured euryarchaeote | reverse complement strand
CGTGATGAGGGAATCCCAAGTCGTGCCCGCCGCCGTGGATGTCAAACTCCTTGCCAAAATAATCCATTGACATCGCCGTGCACTCAATGTGCCAACCAGGCCTTCCAGGGCCCCAAGGCGAATCCCATGTAGGCTCATCGGGCTTGGCCGCTTTCCACAAGGCGAAGTCCTTGTGATCGCGCTTACCCGAACCGGTATCGCCCACACGACCGCCTGCTCCAGAGCGAACTGCATCGATGGATTGGCCGGTCAGTTGACCGTACTTTTCTGGTGCGGATTCAACATCAAAATACACGCCGTCATCGGCCACATAGGCGTGGTTCTTGTCGATGAGGTCTTGCGTGATGCGAATCATGTCGTCAACGTACTCCGTACAACGGGGATAGTCATCTGCACGAAGGATGTTGAGGGCGTCCATGTCCTCGTAATAGGTCTCGATGTTCTGGTCCACCAACGTCTTCCAATCGCCTCCCAGTTCGTTCGCACGATGGATGATCTTGTCGTCAATATCGGTGAAATTCTGAACATAGTGAACGTCGTACCCGCTGGCTTCAAGCCAGCGATGAATCAAATCAAAGGCAAGATAGCACCGTGCGTGGCCGAGATGGCATCGGTCGTACACCGTCACGCCACACACATACATCGACACCTTGCCGGGCTCAAGCGTGGTGAAATTCACCTTCTCTCGCCGTCGGGTGTCATGCAAGCGAATGGGCATGGGCTTCAATGCCGCCTAGGATGGGTTGCACTTGAAGGTTCATACGGGACGCGCCCCTCAGGTTGCTTATGGACGGCGCGGCCCCTCAACGAATCTTCGTAACGGGCGTCAACGGCCACATCGGCAACCATATCGTTCGTGATTTACTGGAACACGGATATTTCGTTCGCGGCTCGGTGCGGGACCTCAACGATCCCTCCAAGACGGACCATGTCCTGGCCCACGCCAGAGATTTGGGCCTTGAAGACCGGTTGGAATTGGTAGAAGGCGATGTGCTGGAAGCCGACGGGTGGGAGGAACTGCTGCAGGGCTGCGACGGGTTGTTCCACACCGCTACCATCTACTCCACGAGAGGAACGGCGACGATGATTCTCGACACCGCCAACAAAGGCACTGCTCACCTTCTCCACGCTGCGGCAACGGCGGGCATCAAGCGCATTGTCTACACGTCTAGCACGGCCGCTGTGGGCACATCACCGAAGGGGACGACAAAGGATGAAGCCGTTTGGAACACGGACACATCCTTGCCCTACACCACAGCAAAAACGCAATCCGAACGTTTGGCGTGGAAACTCGCTGATGAACTCAACCTCGATGTGCGCGTCATCAACCCCACCGCTGTGCTGGGGGGCGGCTTCGTTCGACCGACACCCAGCGTGGATTTTTTCCAAGACGCCATCGCTGGCAGCTACCCCGTGGTGCCAAAGTTCCCCATGTCTGTGGTTCATGTTCGGGATGTTGCGAAAGCCCACCGCCGGGCGTTTGAGGTTGACGAAGCCGAAGGACGTTTCATCTTGGCTCCGCACGCAAACTTGACGCTGGCCACCATTTGCAAGCGTATCCGTACCCTCAACCCGAGCACCAAAGCGCCCAAGTACAGCCTTCCAAATTTCCTCGTCCCGTTGGCGGTGTTTCAGGACTGGTTGGGTGGGATATTTGGCCGACAGCGCTACCTCACCCGAGCGGTTGCAAAGAACATGATGGGCGGGGATACCGATTACTCAAGTGCCAAAGCGGAGAAGGTCCTGGGCATGAACTGGGAGGACTTTGACACATGCATCCAAGATACGGTCGACGTCTTCCTTTGACCCACGACCAAGGGCTGCTCACCGCTCGAGCCAGTTACGTGGTGCCTTCAGTGACCATCGTGGTAGCGATGCTCCTTCACGGCGTTGCAGGACCTCGAGCCGTTCCGTTTTTCATTTCCGAGGCCGACTACACGGGTCTTGATGGCCTGGTATTCACCGTAGGTTTGACGCTCGGTGGCATCGTTCAAATGGCCTTTGCTTGGCACCTCTATCACACGCTTGAGGTGCAACGCCCCCGTCTTTGGTTCGTGGCGACCTTGACCGGCCTGCTTGCATCCTTCAACTCGATACTGGTCAGCCATTTTGACATGTACCAGCACATCAACCCGCACATCCTCACGGCCATGCTGGCCTTTGGTGGTGGTGTGCTCTGGGCATTCTTGGCCAACACGGCGCTCGGCGACCGAGCAACGGCTGAAGGAAAACGTATGCGGCTAGCCGGTTTTGCGATGGCTGCCGTGGGATTTGTGGTCATGGTCACCTCGTTTCAAAGCGCCGCCAACAGCGTTGACCCGACAGGCATGACCACGGTTGAATTCCTGAACCAAGCTCAAGCCGGTATTCGCATCGCTGCACCTGCAGAATACATCTTGGTCGCAGGCCTGATGGTGTGTTTGGCCTCCTTCCGGCACGAATTGCTTGCGGCAATGACAGTGTCCACCGCAGAGAAAAACGAAGACAATTCATCCTCGTAGAGCGAGAATTTCCGCAGGTATGGTGTAGGTGTACGTGGTACTGGGCCCTTCCAGACGAAGGAAGGTCAAGGCCTCGTCAAACGCGACCGTCGTGAAGGCGGATTGGATGGAATGCAGCGGCATGTTGGCCAAGAGTCGGCCTTGACGGTCCAGACTTATGCCGGTTGGAACCGCAGGGGGCTTGGAGCGAAATTCAAGCAAGTGTTCACTCAACTCAAGAATACCCAAGCCTCCGAACATGCGTCGGAAGTGCTGGGAAATCTCTGCCCAATCCTGTTCAATGGTGAACTTCACACCTCTGTGGAGGAGCGTCTTCGTTTAGCCCTTTGCTTCCGAGTTCAGAAGGTGTGGGTTTGTGGTCGTATACTCCGAAGCCAAGTTCAGAACTTTCTCATCGAGTGAGGAGAGCGCAACACCACTCCGAGATGTGCCGTGCGGGGCAAGGTCGTGCTGCTTGAGATGGACCTGAACCTCGATTTTACGATGGCTCAATTGATGATTGACCGTACCGCAGTTTACCAAGTCTTCGAGAGCGCTTGGTGCTTCCTCATGGTAGATTGGGCCCCACAGACCTGCAAAGATGCCCGTCATCGGTCGTTGATGCAAGACAGGATGGCCGTCAAGAGCGAATTCGACCACCGCCACGAGATTGAGGGGGGTCACACGTTGTTTCTTTGGCGTCGGAAAGGCACCCGGGTTTTCTTTCCCAGCGCACGATGCACGTACCGGGCAGCCCCCGCAGTTCCACCGCTTTGGCGTGCACACCGTTGCACCCAGTTCCATCAAAGCCTGATTCCAATCGCCCGGTCGTTCGGTATGCAGCGAGCCGTCAGCCCACACCTGAACCTCCTTTGGTGTCGGGTTGAGTTGGGTGGTTTGGCGAGCCATGACCCGTCGTATGTTGCCGTCAACACAGGCCACGGAATGCCCGAAGGCGATGCTGGCCACGGCCGCAGCCGTATAGGGACCAATGCCAGGAAGCGAAAGCAGGTCGTCATAGGTTGAGGGCAATCGGCCATCAAAGCCACCCTCGGCTTTGGGAAGCATGACCTGCTGGCTGAGCGCATGAAGGCGACGAGCGCGGCTGTAGTAGCCCGCACCTTCCCAGGCCTTGAGCACCGCATCAACCGGGGCCTGCGCCATGGAGGCGATGGTTGGAAAGGTTTCGACCATGCGCTGCCAATAGACCAAGCCACGACTGACCTGGGTTTGTTGCAGCAGAATTTCACTGAGCAAAATCGCCCATGGGTCGTTGGTTTGCCGCCACGGCAAATCTCGTTGATGCTCATCGTACCATGCCAGTAGTGCCTGCTGGTCATCCTTTGACAGCACGCCTCAACCTCAGGCTTCAGCGGGTTCAACAGCGGTTTCGGCCGAAGCCTTGGCCGCTTGGATCTTGGCGTCGTTCGCCTTGATTTGCTCCCAAACAAGTTCGGCCACGTCCTTCACTTCCATCTCCGAACCGATAGCGCTCAAGCCGTCGGTGACCATGGTCGAACAGAAGGGACAGCCCACGGCCACCGTTTCTGCGCCGGTGGCAGCGAGTTCCTTGGAGCGAATCACGTTCACACGGTCATGACCTTCGTCAACGTGCTCTTCCATCCACATTTGGGCACCACCGGCGCCGCAGCAGAAGGAATCGCGCCCGTGGCGTTCAGCCTCAACATCAACACCGCCAATGGCGTCACGAGGT
>CALGEM010000145.1 GCA_937881505.1 uncultured euryarchaeote | reverse complement strand
GCTTGAACCGGCGACTTCCAGATCTTCAGTCTGGCACTCTCCCAGCTGAGTTACCACCGCAGGGAACAGGGCCACCAGCCTCGCATTATCAACCCTTTCGGGTGTCAGACAAGAGCCTCAGAAGAGGTCGTCATCGTCTTCTTCGGAGTCCAGCATCATCGGCTCTTCGCCCTTCTTTGGGGATTTTTTCGCCGCAGGCTTACTTTCTTCCTTGGGTGCAGGAGGAGTTGGAGCAGCCTTGCCTTGCTCTGCCGCTTCTCGCTTGGCTTTCTCTTCAGCCTCTCGAGCCGCCAATTCCTCTGGATCCATGCCCTGTGCAATGGCCAATTTGTTGCGGCGCTCGTCACGAGCCTGCTTCTCAAACAAGCGATGTTTCGCTCGTTCGCACTGTTGCAACATGAACATGGCATCGTGTTCAAGCAAAGGTGAATCGGAAATCATGGTGATGTCTAACCAATCACCGTCTTCAGCGAGGAATTCTGCAAGAGGTTCAAACTTCAAATCGGATTTCTTGATTTGCGTATAGTGCAATGCATTTCCCATACGGTGTTCGATGCCACTGAAGTGACAATAGAAGGTCTTCCCTCCGATGGTTTCTCGAACCAAATCGAACAATTCGCCGAAGTCTTCACTCGTTCGAAGACGACCGTGTCCACGGGCGTGGATGTGGGCGAGATTGAGAACTGGAACTGTGCCTTCAACGTGATTGGTGACCTCTAGGACCTCCTCAAGAGTCCCCCAGAGTTCTTGCCGACCACTGGTCTCAACACCAATCAATGTGGGGGAATTGTCAATCACCCATGGGAACGCAGCATAATCCTCACTTTCGTCCTCATTGTTCCAAATTTCTGCACAACGATCTACGACCCCCGCCATGACGTTGGCCACCTGCTCGTTCGCATCTTTGCCGCGTTTGAATTCTCCATAAGGCCCAACGTGGTAAGTGATGTGACGAGCGTTCACAATCTTGGCCGCCTGCAGACTGGCCTCCATCTTCGATAGGGTCCGACTCCGCTCGCGCTTGTCGCCCAACAATTCTGCATAGTAAGGGCCATGAAGATTCATTTCAAAACCCGTTTTCCAAGACAAAATACCCGCTTGCCAATATTGGTCAAAGTGGTGAGGCGCAACCGTCCTAACAGTTTGGATTTCCATGGTCTCTAAACCGAGAGCAGTAATATCATCCATACCTTCAACAATCGTTCGCCCTTTGCAGGACAACGGAACGCCGGCAGGTCCTAATTTCAGTGGCATTTTCTCCCCCCGACCTCTCGGCCGAAACGTTCTATCTTCAAAAGGATGTGCGGATGCATTCTCCTTAGAATCTCAAACGGACAGTCTTACTTGCCCTTCGTGATTAATCAATATTTGCAACGCGAGACCGACAAATTAACCCGAACCAATCCTCGCGGTTGCATCATGCGAGGGCGTGGATGCACCGGCCGCAGGACGAGGTCTTTGCTCGCCATCAGCCTGTGCCTGATTCTACTCTTGCCAAGTGGAATGAGTGCCACTCTGGTTCCAACTGATTACAACACAGACGTCAAACCCGTGAATTTCTACAGCGCCAATGGTTCAGGTGTCAACGAAGAACATCCAGAATGGGGGCAAGCGGGGACGTTGTTGGGTCGAGTTGCCAATGCATCTCACGACCCTGAAGCCAATTGGATGGGGTTGGCTGATTTGCCAAATCCAAGAAACATCAGTAACATTGTCTGCGCTGAACCCATGGCCATCCCGGATGAGCGAGGACTGTCAGATTACAACTGGTTGTGGGGCCAGTTTATCACTCACGAAATTGACTTCACATTGACGCAAAATGGTCGAGTTGGTGGAACGGGTACGCCCGAGCAGGCCAACATTCAGATTTCGGAAGATGATCCCCAAATGGGTGCACCAGGTGGATCCCAAATCCGATTCTTCCGCTCGCTCTACGTAAACTCGACAGATGACCAAGGCCACCAAACAAGGGAGCACCCCAACTCAATCACAACCTGGATTGACGGAAGCTCTGTTTACGGATCATCTATTGAGACCTCAAATTGGTTACGAACATTTGAGGGAGGGAAACTGAAAGTCAGCCCTAATCCATGGGGTGATTTACTTCCAGTTGCACAAGATGATGACCAAACTGCGCCCCCTATGTCATTCGTAGGATTTAGTGCGGATGTTCGATTTATTGCGGGCGATTCACGAGCCAACGAGCATATCGCACTGATGTCACTACACGTCCTGTTTATCCGAGAACACAATCGACTTGCAGAGGAAATTGCTGAGCGAAACCCCGATTGGAATGATGAAGATATTTACCAACTGGCAAGGAAACTTGTCGCAGCGCAAATACAAGCCATCACTTACGAGGAGTTCTTGCCGAGTTTGGGGGTTACACTCGTCCCATACAGTGGATACAATTCGTCGATTAATCCACAAGTAACCAGTTCGTTTGCCACAGTCGCATTCCGCATGGGTCATTCGCAAACAGGAGATGTGTTCCTCAGACTTGATGAGAATCGAGAACCGATCGAGAATGGGGTCATGGACTTGTTTGATGGGTTTTGGACGACTCGTCCCGTGACTGAGGAAGGGGGCATTGCCCCCATATTGCGTGGAGTCGCAGCCCAGACTCAAGCCGCCAACGACATTTACTATGGAGAGGATTTGAGAAATCATTTGTTTGGAATGCCTGGAGCAGGAGGCATGGACTTGTGCGCTATAGACATCCAACGAGGTCGCGACCATGGAGTCCCATACTACGGAGAAGTTCGGGCCGCATTTGGGTTGGATCAGATATCCAATTACAGCGACATTACAAGCGATGCTGAAGTTGCAGAGCGACTCTCAGAAGCCTATGGACAACAGGACCCAGGTCACATCGACCCCTACATCGGCATGTTGGCTGAAGATCATCTCCCCGATTCTGCATTGGGTGAAACCATGGATGCTGTGATTCGCGATCAATTCATTCGACTGCGAGATGGAGACCCGTTGTATTACGAAAATGACCCTGAATTGGAAGGGGTCGAACAGAACCTCTCGGAGACAAAACTCTCCCACATTATCCTGCGAAACACCGAGATTCAATCCATTCAGTGCAATGTTTTCTTTGCAGAAACCGATTTGGACAACATGGATTGTTATTTGCCCAAAGAGATAGCCTCACCAGAGGTTGAAATCAAAGATGAATCCAATATCAGAACCATCGTTCTTGGATTGATTGGACTGGCGATTCTAGGCCTACTCATCATTGGTTTTGTCGGAGCGACTTCGAAAGAAGATTGACGACGATAATAGTCATCAAGACGAGGATGGAGGTTGAAAGATATCCAGAAATAGGATGAGGTGGAAGTTCCTCATGAACAGTCAATTCATCTACATCAGAGTCCAGGATTTGTTCCTGCAACATTTCCTGTTGTTCTAAAACCCAGTCTGTAAAACTCATTTTTGTATTATACTTTTTCTTTGTGTCAGAATTATGTTTCATTTTTAATTCCCTCAATCAAAATATTACTTACATCAAATGTGACCATCACATTATCTGTCAATATATGATAACCAACTTGACGATTACATATATCAATAATTGGTCGCTCATAACTTCCATTTACTTTATTCGTTCCATGCTCATTAAATTCTAGCATGATACAATTAGTAGCATATCTTATATTAAACCTCTTATCTTTTTTGAAGTCATGGTCATTAAGTCTTTTACCCTCTAACCATATTCTTCTGTTATCTCTATGCGTTCCAAGTTTATATTTATATTGTATT
>CALGEM010000144.1 GCA_937881505.1 uncultured euryarchaeote | reverse complement strand
AGTCCTTGCTGAAGCCCCTCTGGTACAAAGCGAACCTACAGTCACCCAGCAGTGGACCGATGAATCAGGTTATACCTGGAGAGTGATGAGTAATGGAGATACAATGTGGTGGGATGGAACCGATTGGAAGGCCTATTCATCTGAACACAAGGAGAATTAACGCCTCACTCTCGGGAAACCAGCGGGGTCCCACGGACATCCCAACCGGCGTTTATTATCTGCCGAAGCCTACTCTAACATGAGAACACCATGAGAGGAAAAGGTTCCCAGAAAAAGGCCCGCTTGGAGCGGTTGAAGAACGAGATCGTCGACTATGTTGCCACGGCCCCTGGCGCATCAGCTGCAGACATTGTGGCCTTCTTGTCCAACGAACGCAAGATGCGTAACCACG
This sequence comes from uncultured euryarchaeote, assembly GCA_937881505.1. Classification (GTDB taxonomy): domain Archaea; phylum Thermoplasmatota; class Poseidoniia; order Poseidoniales; family Poseidoniaceae; genus Poseidonia. The sequence continues at coordinate 636 of CALGEM010000144.1, read as the reverse complement.
GCTTGACCACACGCAAAGTCGGCTTGTTCATTCCCCTTCACCTGTCGGACTTGATCAACTTCAGACTCGATTCATCCACCGGTAAGCGAATCTACCATCTCGCCGCTTGAGGCATCATCACATTCATGCCCAAGGGCCGTTTGGCTTGATGTATGGACTGGGGCGAACTCGCCGATGCAACCGTGTTGTTTCCCTCGTTTTCGGGTGAGGAAGACGGTGCGACTCCCACATTGCCAAACGAAGGCCCAGTCTGGGCTGTTCTCGACCCCGCCAACCCTTCCGGTTTGAAGGCTCAAATGGCTCAACTCAGCGGCGAGGTTGCTTGCACGAACTCTGGCTTCTTTGTGCGTGGTGAAGGTGTCATCGTGGACGCCACCGCCACCGTGGAGGCTGGCGCCTACCTGATTGGCCCCTGCTACATCGGGCCAAGAGCGACGGTCCGAAGCGGTGCGTATGTGCGAGAATATTCGTGGATTTGTGCTGATGCTGTGGTCGGTCATGCAACCGAGACCAAGCATGCTATTCTTCTCCCGGGTGCTAAAGCCCCCCACTTCAATTACGTCGGCGATTCCATCCTCGGCAAAGGCGCCAACCTCGGTGCCGGTACCAAACTCAGCAATCTTCGCAACGACGGAG
>CALGEM010000143.1 GCA_937881505.1 uncultured euryarchaeote | reverse complement strand
CCTCACCGAACGCTGTTGGTATCACGGCTACCTCGTGTAACTCCGTGGCTATCCAGTCCGGTTCAAACACCATCAGCCTTGGCGACAACGCTGTGGTCATCGAAGACTGCGACTTCAGCGACGTTGGCTCCACCCTCACCGGTGATGGCCTCTCGTCCACGGTCGGTATCCTCGGCGACGACACCAACTCGGTCTTGACCCTCAACGGTACGGACATCAGTGGCTTCGCTACGGGTGTCAGCAAGGAGAACGGCGACCTGTTCATGATTGGCGGCGCTTCGCTCGCTGGTAGCGACTACGGTGTCTACGCAGAAGACACCTACGTCGTGGCCATCGACGCTCACGTTGACGGTGGTACCTCCGGTACCGGTCTCCACGTGGTCAGCAGCCCTGATGTTTGGGTCTACCCAATGGACGCTTCAGGTCTCGTCGGTATGTATGTCGAAGACACGCCGTTCCGCTGGGACGGTGGTACGGCAGACGCCACCACGGCTCTGTCCGTCGTCGATGCAACCGGTAGTGTTGAGAACATGACCTGGTCGGCTGCAACCACACAAGTGAACGCAGGCAACAACGCCCATGTCACCTCGATCGGCAACACGCTGGACGCCAGCAAGATCGTCGTCGCCAGTTCGGCTGTCATCGATGAAGCCAACCTCATGAGCATCGAGTCCACCCACTTGGGTGCTGCTCCATCCAGTGAAGTTGGTCTTCTCTTGATGTCCACTGATGACGAGCGTGCTTCCTACGTTTCCACCTCCTTCCAGCCCGAAGCAATGTCTGTTGACGGCTCCGATGAGGACTGGAACGGCGGCAACGCCCTCAACCCATCCGGCTACGCTATGCCTGGTGTGATGAGCGGCGACGGCACGGACGACTTCCTGACGACCTACATCGAAGGCGATGGTATCTACTTCGGTATGACCAACACCGACTTGTCCAACTCGGACGTGTTGATTTACCTCAACACCGGTAGCGGTGGTTCCGATGTTGGCTACAACGGCCTCGGCGGTGCACACGACTTGCCATTCAGCGCCAACTACGTGTTGTGGGCTGACAGCGCAGGTTCCTACGACCTCTACAGCTACGGCTTCCTCGGATGGAGTCCTTCCTCCTTGAGCACGGCCAACGTCGATGTGGACTTCTCCACTTCGCTTGCTGAGTTCGGTGTCCCATGGAGCCGCATTGGCGGTATGCCTGACGAGATTGACATCGTCGCTATCGTTCAAGCCGAGACCACGGCTGACATCAGCGTCGTTCACCCAACCCAGACCTTGGACAGCTCTGCTACCTTGCAGGACCTCTCCAAGTTCATGACCGTTGAATTGACCCACGGCGACCTCGCTGACGGTACCCTGACCTCCGAGGTCTTGGTCTACCAGTCCTACAAGGGCAGCACCACGGCCACCGGTCAGAAGAACTACGACCTGATGATCAAGACGCCAGCAGCCTGTGCCTACGACTGGGCTGTCGTTGAGGACATCTCCATGGCCACCAACGTCGTCTTTGACGACTCCTACGTGGCAGGAACCGGCGACACAACCAACGTTCAGAGCACGATTGACATCAAGCGTGCTTGTCCAGTCATCGACACCGATGGTACGGACACCAGCGACGGTCTTGTTGACTTCAGCCGAG
>CALGEM010000142.1 GCA_937881505.1 uncultured euryarchaeote | reverse complement strand
GATTTCACATGGGAAAGGACAGCATCGGCTTGCTCAAGTAAATCTTCGGAACTCAAATCGAGAAGGGAAGCGTCAAAGCGCCCCCCTACCTCTTTTGCCGGTTCTTCACTCGGCAGAACAAAACCCTCAATGGACGGTGATTTCTTTGCGATAGCCACGGCTTGATCAACGGCCCGCTCTGCTCCCGAAACGTCGACGAGGTGAGCAAATCCAAAACGGCCATCATGCACCACACGGACACCAAAACCTCCCTCGCCGCCACCTGCAGCCATGGTGATTTTTCCTGCTTCGATGTCGAGTTGGTTACCATAGGACTGGAAACCGATGAGGTCCCATTGCTGCACACCGCTCTTCTGGCAGGCCTGAGCGATGATGTTGGCGTTGGCAAGAAGCCGGTCTTCTGCTCCATCCGGCAGCATATCAGCCCACCAACGCTTCACTGATTCGCATGACGGGGCCACCATCACCAACGGGTACGGTTTGGCCTTTTCCACAGAAACCGGGGGAGGCAAGAGAGGCGTCCTTGGTCAAGCCGTCCACATTCTTCAAAATTTCAAGCGTGAGGCCGCTGACGCTGACATCCTTGAGTGGTCGGGTCAATTCCCCGTTTTCAATGAGCCACGCCTCTTGGGCTGCGAACTGGAAGGAGCCTCGGCCGGTGTCCACTTGACCGCCCCGAGTGCCGCAAGCGTAAACGCCGTACTGGATGTCTTCCATCAAAGCGTCCAAATCGGCATGGGTACCGCCCTGAATCATGGTGTTGCTCATGCGGACCAGCGGGTGATGCAGACCGTCCTGAGCCCTCGCACCACCGTTGGGTTCAACCCCAAAGTGGTGGGCTGTTTCCCGATGGTTGAGGTATTCGGTCAAGACACCGTTCTTGATGAGCACCTTTTCTCGGGTGTTGACGCCCTCATCATCGACCGGATAAGCACCGTAGCCCCCCATCATCGTGGGGTCGTCAACCACGGTGACGATCTCGTTTCCGATTTTCTCACCGAGTTTCCCGTCCAAGCAGGAATCACCGGCAGCGACCAAATCAGCCTCACACGGATGACCGAGTGCCTCGTGAATGTAAACGCCGGTCAGGTCTTTGTCTGCGATGAGAGGGAGTTTTCCAGAAGGCGCTCGCTCTGCCTTGAGCAAGCGGAGAGCAGCTCGTTGTGCATCCTCGCCCAAGCCGACTAAATCCG
>CALGEM010000141.1 GCA_937881505.1 uncultured euryarchaeote | reverse complement strand
CGATCACCTTGAGTCGTTGTTGATGGAGGACGTTCACACCGTCTTCCTGAAGGCGGATTGTCCCCCTCGCGTCAAGCGAGGCGCCATTGGTTCGCTTCAACTCGTGGAGGTTGAATCGTCCACGACATGGGATACATTGCAGTTGGAGCAGGTGGAAGAGGACCTGGTCAACCTGGTTGAAGAGCACCGCCACCGAAGCGATTGCTTCTTGGAAATTGACCGGAAAGGCTGCCGAGTCATTCAACTGGGCGACCTCCGAATCACCTCTGCATGGCCGCCCTTTTCCGACGCCCGGGAAATCACCGTTGTACGGCCTGTCGCCAAACTCAGCCTCGGGGACTATGACCTTGACCAACGCTTGGTTGAACGCCTTCGCAACCACCACCGCGGCGTCTTCATTTGTGGCCGCCCGGGGTCGGGAAAAACCACCCTGGCCCAAGCCATTGCCGAGTATCTCGACACCGATGTTGGGGCGCTGGTGAAAACGATGGAGGCACCTCGTGATTTACAGCTCGCAGACCGCATCACGCAGTATGCGCCGCTCGAGGGCGATTTGGAAAAAACAGCCGAGATCATTTTCCTTGTCCGGCCCGATTTCGTCATTTTCGATGAAGTTCGACGCGCCCGAGACTTCGAAATTTTCGCTGATGTTCGCCTTGCGGGGGTTGGTCTGCTGGGCGTGACCCACGCCAACTCAGCCTTGGAGGCAATTCAGCGATTGATTGGGAAGGTCGAATTGGGGTTGGTCAGCCAAGTGCTTGACACCATTCTCCATGTTGAATCGGGGAAAATTCAACAGGTCTTGGAATTGCGAATGACGGTCAAACCACCTACTGGAATGCAAGAGGAGTTGGCCCGTCCGGTCATTGAAGTCGTTGAATTTCCGAGCGGAAAACTCACGCATGAAATGTTTGCATTCGGTTCAGAAATCGCCGTCGTTCCGCTCGAGGGGCGAGCGGCGATCAATGACCTTTCACCAGTCAGGGCGATGGCAAAAGATCGCATCGTGGAAACGGTTCGTCAATGGGTTGGCGTTGAATGTCAAGTTCGGTTTTCCAGCGACACCTCGGCCGTGATTTACGCACCAAAAAACATGGTCGCAACCCTGGTCGGTCGAGGCGGAGAAAACGTCAAACAATTGCAAAGTGAATTGGGTGGGCTACGCCTTTCGATTGAATCCTTTGATGACATGCCTGAGGGGATGGAGCAACCCAATCGATTTTGGCACGATGACCGTCGAAGCGGAAGCGGATGGGAAAATCAGCGAAGGAAAGGAAAATCCCAACGACGAAAACAAAGGAAAAAATGACCACATTCGCGACACAGACGCGCTGTTTGAGGTGGTTTAATGGGACATCATTTAAATGTGGACCACCGAAGGTCGCACCAGTGAGGTCTCACTATGTCCGATGAAGAAACCACCCCGGCAACCGGCTTGGCCGGCTTCGTGCTTGAAAACCGTTCGTGGATGCAAGGGGCATCCTTGCTGATGATTGTTTACGCCGTTTGGGCCGTTATTGAAGTCCTTTCCAACACCTGGTTCCACAGCCTTCAGGGCATCACCATCTTCGAGACCGGTACTGAAACCAACATCAATCCAGATGACCTTCAACGCAACAACAGCGGGATGATTATCGCCTCTGGTGCCGTCTTTGGTCTGTTTGGTTTGTTCGCTCAATATGTCTACCGCGGCGCCCCTATGGTCGACTCGTCCATGGCCGCTGCCGCTGCCATGATCCTTGACCAAGCAGCAGCCGATCGCGTTTCCGAAGAAGATATCATCGCCAAGGCCGAAGACGCAGCCACCGCCGCTGCCGCTGAAGTGGCCAAGGAAACAGCCGAAGACACCGTCATTGAGATGCTCGACCCCGATGCAGAATCTGGGGATGATGACGATGACGATGACGACGATGACGA
>CALGEM010000140.1 GCA_937881505.1 uncultured euryarchaeote | reverse complement strand
TGCCCACATCTGGTTCATCTCAGTGTTTTCCATCAACATCTTCTTGGAATTGTACGGTAAGAACAGGTCTGATTTCTGTAAACTCGATTCACACGGTGACCTTCTGTGTGGAACACGTGAACCGTGGATAGCGGAGGTGTTCAACGCAATACCGTGGGTTATGACCGGTGTGTTGATGTGGATTTGTATCTACTTCATAGGTCGTGGTTTGCTCATCCGAGCGTGGGGTGCAGGTTTCACGGTCGCCAAGAGCCGCCAGCTCATCGTTGGCGCCCTTATCTTGTCCTCTGCCGCTACGGTGGCGACCTTTGACACCTACGACAAAGGGTTCTGGGACGCCAAGGGATTGCTCACCATCAAGGATTACGGCGAATTGGAGGCCATGCGAACCCAGCCATCCGATGTCCACGTGCACGATGTGAACGAATTCACCGACGACCGAGGATGGTCAGATAGCGGCGTGGTCCCCACCACTGCATGGCTGAACTGGAACATCTACCAGCCAGCCCGCTACATCATCACGGATTTCAACGATGCAAACGGGCATCAAGATGCCGAAAACGGCATCAACGCAGCGGCGGCGAGCTCCACCTTCAACGGTGGGGAAGGCTTCAGCGTCAGTGGCTCCTTCACCATCACCGAGGACACCACCAACTTCCCCGAAGGCCATCCTGAAGAATTCACGACCTTGACCACTGACTTGAGCTGTGAATTCCGCTCCAGCGAGCGAAAGATCGACGGCGTCTCAACACAATCCATGGTCGCCACCACCTTGACCGTGACCGACGCCTCAGGCAAAGAGTTGGTTTCCTTCGCCGACTGCGAGGGTGCAACCGTCGAGATGACCGTGGGCACGTACGATTACACCTACGACGTGGTCGTCAGTGGTGCTCTTGCGCTCAACGACAGCATCACCACCGAGACCTCCTTCAGCATCGCCAGCTACCAACCTTTGCTGGTGTGGAATGAGGATGCTCCTGCTGGATTGGCCGGCTACACGGTCAACCTGAGCAATGCTGAGGAAATGGCCCTTGGCGGTTCGGCTTTCTCCTACATCGAGAACCCAACCTACCACCAAAACCCAAAGTCGCTTGACGCCAAGTTGACCTACGCCATGTTCATCCCCTGTGTGACCTTTGGTGCCCTTGTGTTCGTGTTGTTGCGATACATGGCCCGTGGCTATGAGTTCGAGATGAACAAGTGCTACGGCTGCGACCTGTGCGACGACGCCTGTCCTGTTCGCTTGTTCAACGGCGGCGACAAACTCAACATCATCTACAACTCGTGGAACAACGAAGACGACGGTGTCCCGTTGTACTCTTGTTTGACCTGTACGGCTTGTACCAACGCTTGTCCGCAACTCGTCAACTACGACTCCTACGTTGATATCCGCC
>CALGEM010000139.1 GCA_937881505.1 uncultured euryarchaeote | reverse complement strand
ATGCAAACAGATGCTAAATGGATTATGAACGGAAATGTTGCAATGGCACAGTCTTTTAATGCTTGTTATCAAGAATGGAGAAGTTTTACAATGGGAGTTAACCATGGAGGTGTTGGTTATCGCTATAGTGAAGAATATGTTTATCCTGACTGGATGCCTGAAGCTTGGTATGAAATGGCATCACACGGGGTTGTAGGAGGCAATTTTTTTGGTTTGGGAGCATTGCCATCAATTTCGGCGTTCTTCATGCCGTTTCGCCTAAGGAGATTATAATCCCTCAAAGGACGGGGACGGTCATCTGTCGGCCCGACGTCGTCAAGACGGAGGAGGACCGGGGGAGGTGAACGCCCATGGCAGGCACAGCAGAACGCATGGCAAAAAATCAGAAGCAAGTCGCTATTTCAGAATTTTTTGAGAAAAACAAGCACTTTCTCGGCTTCGATTCCCTCACCCGCTCCCTCATTACGGCGGTTAAAGAAGCCGTTGACAATTCGCTGGACGCCTGCGAAGAGGCGCGCATCTTGCCCGAAATCAAGGTCAAAATCACCAAGGTTGACGACAAAAAGAACATCATTGAACTTCAGACCGAAGACAACGGACCCGGCATTCCAAAACGCAGCATCGAGAAGGTCTTCGGACAGTTGCTCTTTGGTTCGCGCTTCCACGCCATTCGTCAATCACGCGGTCAGCAAGGCATCGGCATCACCGGCGTGGTCATGTACAGCCAATTGACGACCGGGCAGAAGACCCACGTTCGTTCAAAAATCGCCACCGAAACTTCAGCGGCCATCGTTGACATCGGATTGGACACGCGCAAAAACAAGGCAACGAAGACCAACGAAGGTCGTGAACTATGGGAAAAAGCCGATGGAACCCTGAAGGAGCACGGGCTCGAAATCACCTGCCGAATGAAGGCCAAATACCAACGAGGCCGTCAGAGCGTCTACCAGTACTTGCGAATGACGAGCATCGTCAACCCGCACGCCGACATCACCTTCGAAGACCCGGACGGTGAAGTCCACCATTGGCCACGTGTAACCGAACGCCTGCCTCGGAAGGTCGAGAGCATCAAACCCCACCCGCACGGCATCCATCTCGGTACCCTTCAGCGCATGTGCACGGAATCCACGGACAGCCGAATGACCTCCTTCCTGTACAAGAATTTCTCAGGAGTCTCCTCCCGAGCGGCCAAGGAATTGCTGGCGGCAGCTGAAATTGATGAGAAGGCCAAGCCGAAATCGATGAAGCCCGACCATATTCGAGCCTTGCTGGAAGCGTTCCAAGGCGAGCGGCAACTCAACGGAAAGCCCGTCAAATTGCTGAATCCGCCGACGAACTGTCTCTCGCCCATTGAGGAATTGCTCATCAAGAAAGGGTTGTCAAAAACCATTGATTCACGGTTTGTGACCACGATGACCCGTTCACCCACCGTCTCGCAGGGTAACCCCTACCAGGTCGAAGTCGGCCTCATCTTCGGCGACGGCATGGCGGCCGACAAACCGGTGGAAGTACTCCGATTCGCCAACCGTGTGCCGTTGATGTACCAGCAAGGCGGTTGCCTGCTGACCAAAGCCATCGAATCGGTGGATTGGCGCCAATACGGCCTTGACCAAGCGGGTGGACGAGGCGTCCCCAAGGGCCCTGCTGCCATCTTGGTTCACCTCGCCAGCACCAATGTGCAATTCACCTCCGAAGCAAAGGAAGCCCTGGCCGATAACGGCGAAGTGATGGACGAAGTTCGCAAGGCCATGCTCGAGATGGGGCGAGGGCTTCGCAAGCACTTGGAGAAGAAGAAAAAGATGGTCAAGGTACAAGAGAAATTTGAGTTGGTCAACGATATCATTCCCGCCATCGCCGCCAAGTCAGCGGCCATTCTCAAGCGACCTGTGCCCGACCTTGCTGGCTCCATCACCAAAATCATGGGAGCCGTCATCGCTGAGAGCACCACCGTTTGGAACAAGGAAACCAAGCAAACCGATGTCTCCATCACACTGTTCAATTACACCTCCAGAGCCCGCGCCTACACCCTGCTGGCGTCGTGGCCTGAGAGGGAAGGGGCCGCCATGGAGGGCAACACAACGGGGGGTCGAAAGGAAGCGACCGGTGTGTGGGCTTGGAAACTCGAGACGTTGGAGCCCGGTCAAACCTACACCATCACGTACGCACTCTCTGGACTCGAAAAAGGCGACTGGACGGAGACCGACGTGTTCTACCGCGGAAGTCAAGAGGTCATTGGCGCCTCCAAGATGGACGAGAAATTGCTTGAAGAAATTCGTCGCCAAGAGGCCCGGGCTGAAGACGACCAAGGCGACGAGGAAGTTCCACAAGACGAGACCGGGGCAGATGACGACGAAATTGTCGAGGACGCTCCTCCTCCGCAGGAGGACGAACCCCCCAGAAGTGGTGGGCAGCAAACCCTGATGGGTTACGGGAGTGATGCATGATGTCAGCAAGCCATACGCCGGAAGAGACCAAGGCAGCTTTGCACGAGGTCGTGACCGAAATGTACGATAAAATCGTCAAGGGCGAACCACCGACGATGACCCTGCCCGTGCGAACCAAGAACAACATCGGCTTTGATGACAAATTGGGCGTCTACAAGTACGGCAAGAAACGTTCGGTTCGTGATGCGACAAGCCTGGGCTCGGCCAAGCAATTGCTGCGAGCGCTCCATGTCGTGGAGTTCATCGAGGAGATGATCGACGCCGGAAAATCGTCCACGTTGAGAGAAATGTACTACATTTCTGAAGGCTGGGGTCTTGGGAAATTCTCTTCACAAAACGAGTCCAACAACCTCGCTGAAGACCTTGAGGTGGTCACAAAGTGCCTTCGTGAAGACTTCAAACTCCGACCGGAGGAAGACGGTGCTCGCATGATTGGAAACTTGACCTTGCGGGAGCGAAACCGACGAGGTGAATGGATGCGAATCAACGCCAGAGACGATGTGGGCGATTCAGGATACGGTGTGCCTTACAACGTGGAGGAAGAGAAGATTGAGTTGCTTGAACACGACATCAATTTCATCATGGCCATCGAGACGGGTGGTATGTTTGACCGTCTTATTGAAAACGGATTTGATGAAGCGTTCAATTGCGGCTTGGTACATCTCAAAGGCCAACCCGCTCGGTCAACACGACGTATTCTAAAGCGCATGAGCGAGGAATGGGATTTGCCCGTCGTTGTCTTCCTTGACGGCGACCCGTGGTCCTTCCGTATCTTCGCCTCCATCGCGTATGGCGCCATCAAGACGGCGCATATCTCCGAATATTTGGCCACGCCTTCAGCCACCTACCTCGGCATCACCGCTGGTGATATCGAAGCCTACGACCTGCCCAGCGATGACCTGTCCAGCAGAGATATCGATGCACTGAAGGCCGAACTTTCTGACCCGAGGTTTGCCGATGGATGGTGGCAGGAACAAATCAACATGATGCTGGAACTTGGCAAGAAGGCTGAGCAACAATCCCTCGCCAAATACGGTTTGGATTTCGTAACCGACACCTATCTGCCAGAAAAGCTCGCCGAGTTGGGACTTGCGTGAGCCCATCAGCGAGCCTTATGGAGGAAGAGGGTCTGGAAGACCATGATGCAAGCACCTGAGCCTGCCAAGCGCTCGCCTTGGGCGCTTCGCCTCGCCATTGCAGGCGGTGTCATGCTCTTGCTCGGCGCCATCTTGATACAAAGTCAGGCCTCGACCATCTCAACGGTGATGGACCCGAGAGAACAACACCACGGAGCCTATACGGGGGCCGGAACCTACCAGACTGAAACACTCAACGACACATGTTACCGCTTCTATCAGGACGCTGACGATGGAGTCATGTCGGTTGAACTCTACAGGGTGGAAGGTTCTGCGATGGTCGGAGAAGCCCTCGGGGAGAAAACATGCATGCTCGATTGGCAACCCATGACGGCCGATGGTGCAGGCCTGGTTGAACGAGCCGCATGGACGCTCAACGAGTCTGGCGAGTATGCGGTGGTCATCACCTGCGAGGAGGATTGCAGCGAAACGACCGGTTGGTTCGTGTCCGTGGATGACATGCCCATTGCCTTGATGCAATCAACAACCCTGGTCTTGGGAGGTGCGATGTGTTGTCTAGGCGTGTTAACCACGCCCATTGCCCTCATCGTATACTACGCTTCGAAGCCAAGCCGAAGTCCTCGAGTGATGATGGTGGGCGAAGATGGGCGCCTCGTCCCCATCACTGACCTCAATCCAGACCATCCGACCCTGTTCAATCAACCCGACCCGTCCGTGCCCACTCAACCCTCGGTCGCCCCGCCCTTCGCGGACACCGCCGAGCACCAGCCTTCACAGGAATTCGTTGATGGTTTGAACGATGTTGCGGCTGGTAGCCTGTTGACCACCGAGCAAGTCTATGCATTGATGCGGGGTGATGTCGAAGGCGCACAAGAACACGCCAAGACAGGGCGCTACCAAACAACCAGTGCAGAAGAGGCCATCCAAGACGCTGCCAATGCGGCCGCCATCGCCTCGTGGGACGAAGGTGTGCCGTTGGCCGAACCCAAAGCCGTGGAGCGGAAAACGACCTCTCCTGCTCGAAAAGCAAGTGCTGATCAATCCGCTGCACCAAGCAATGCTTGGAAAGAATGGGACGAGCAATGAAGAAACGGTGTGTTCATAGAGGTCGGGCCACTACCCAACCTCGAGTTGAGAAGTATGACTGACCTCGATCAAGCCTTGTACCTCTTGCAAAACAAAACACGTCGCCAAATTCTCGAGCGTTTGGCGCGTGAGCCACACTACCCGATGCAACTGTCCGAATTGATCGGTGTCAGCCAGCCGGCCGTTGTGAAACATCTCAAAGAGTTGGAAAAAGGAGGCATGGTTTCCAAAAACAAAGTTCCCTCCGAAAAAGGTGGGCCACCTCGAACCATCTACGCCGTTGAACGGGCCATGTCCATCCAAGTCGATATCGGTCCGGATTTGTTCCGATGCGAAGAGCGAAAACTCCCAGCCGGTGGCCCAATGAGGTTGTCCACCAACCTCCCCGAAGCGTCGGTGCCCATTGCAGAGTCCTTGAGTGGGCGGAAGAAAATCGCCGTGGCCGAGGGTTTGTCACACATGCGTACCCTTGCATCGGTCATGGAGGAATTGGACGCCCAACGGGACGCCCTCATCTCCTTGCACCAACATGTCAGACAGCGCGTTTCGGCAGCGGTTGAAACCGACTTTGAGTCCTATGAAGAGCGAAGCATCATCCAGACCATGGTGGAGGCCACTGGAAACCGAATTGACCTCACTTCGCTGGTGCAGCAAGAGCTCGCAGGCAACCACAATGTAGGCGAGGTCATCACGACCTTGCGGGCACGCCTTGAGAAGCAAATCGCGCGGCGCTCTGGTCAAGTCATCGCCGCTCCGCTCGATACCGAGCTCCGCTGGTACCTCGGTCCGAGGTCCAAGTGAAGACGTGCTCAGTTGTTGGCTTCATCAGCCAAAACGGAAACCAACGAGGACTGCTCAGCAAGTCGCTTGTTCACTTCGTCGCGGCGTCCCTTACCAACCAAGTAGACTACGCCGAGGAGGGCGATGGTCAACATGATGACGGCAAACGGTAGGGCGGTCTTTCCAACGACCTCTTTTGCCAAGTCAATCATGGGGCTGTTGGATTCAAGCTCTTCTGGGATTGGCCTAACGTTGTCTTTCTCGTCGGATTCAACGATCTCGTTCATCGGGTCAACAACCACGTAAACGCCCTTGCTTCCAGCCGTTACCGGGTAGAGCAGGTAAAGTTCGATCTCTTTGGCGTCTTCGGTGTCATCTGGGGCCAGCAAGGCACCGACCACTTGGCGCATGACCACACGCTCTTCATCGCATCCGTTATCGCGAATTTCCTTCATGATGTCAGCATCGTTCGCATTATCGTATTCACAAAGCACGATTTCGATATCGGTGGCATGGACGTTTCCGGTGTTCTGCAAGATGATACCGATTGGGATGGTCGAGTCCACTTCGCTGGAGGTGGACGGTGGCATGATGATCTCCTTGATTTCGAGATTTGGTGCTCGCAATCGGAGGGTGACGATGAACTCGTTCGTGTCGTAGTTGTCGCCGTCCCATTCGGGGGTATCGTCGTGGTCACCGTCGTTGGCCTTGTCGCCGTACATCGAGACGACCTTCAGACCAAGGTTGCGCGTCGTGAGTTTTGCATCGGTACCGATGGCAACGGCAGCAACGGCGGTGATGGTTTCGTACGGGGCCATCTCAGGAAGGCGCCACTCATCGATGTCTTGGAGGTAAACACACTCGTCCTCAGGGAACGAGGAAGCGGTCGATTCCATGTAGATGCATGGTTCTTCTACGACGAGGTCGGCGCTGACTTGGCGCATGATGAACCACGACACATCCCATCCGGTCAGGGTTGGCATGCCCGGTAGCGTGTTCCAAACCAAAGTGTCTCCATCGGCTTGGGCCGAGTGGTTGTTCAGCGTTGGTACATCTGCAACGTTGCCGTTGTTGGTCACGTTGAAGGTGAAGCGAACGATCTTTCCGGGTGCGGAAGTCTTCACGGCGTTGTCGACGGTTGGGTCCATCGAAATTTGCATGTCGTGGAATTCGTCAACGGTCACCGCCAGCACGATGGTGTCGCGGATGCGCGTTTCACGACCGCTGGCATCGGGATAGACTTCCTCCGAGAAGGCTTGCAACACCACGGTGTATTCGCCTGCTGGCACACGGTTTGGCACGTTCATCGTGACATCAAACTTCTGATAGGTGTCCGGAGAGAGCTCCTGCAGCGTTTCTCGTGGAATTTCAATATCCCAGATAACATCAACACCAAAGGCGTCGGTGACCCGTGCGAGGCGGAAGTCAAAGCGGTCCGGTCCGTTTCCGTCGTTGGTCACCGTGATTGGTAGTGTAATCTGCTGGCCTGGGTTGACGTTCATCGACGTGCCAATCGCCGGGTCGATACCTGCATCCAAGTCAAACACGTGCTCGACATTGGTTGAGAGAATGGCCGAGTCGGAAATTCGCGGATAGCCATCCAAGTAGCCCTTCAGCGTGATGGCGGGGCCAAGTCCTGCGGTCGCATTCCGTGGTGCACAGACATGGACGGTGACGCGCTTGGTGATCTTCTCTGCGGCACCCGGGATGGTCCAAGCGATGGGGTCGCCAAGGCCATCACCAGCGTCAGCAGAGCCGGTAGCGTTGGCGAAGTCAACGAGATATCGTTGAGTCGGCTGGTATAGGCCCCATGCCACGAACTCCCCAGCGGGCATCACG